>JANXXG010000164.1 GCA_025350745.1 Chloroflexota bacterium
GTGTCGCCAGCCGGACTCCACTTCCCGGCGTTGTCGAGCAGGTTCGTGACGGCGCGGGAGATCCGCGACCGGACCCCGCGGACCGTGCTCGGCCGGCTTGAGACCGTTCCATTTCTGCCGAGTACTGTTCCGCGGATGGCCGATGCCGAGATCCGCCTTGCCGATCAGGTGGCGAATGGAACGATGTCGCAAGAGATCGCGGATCTGCTTCGCGGCACGGCGGTGGCCCACCGGAGCTTCATCGTCATGGCCGTCCCTCGCCTCGCGGGAAAGACGACCACGATGCGCGCGATGCTCGCCGAGCAGCGTGGCCCTGTGGTGACCCTCGGGTACGACGGAGATGCCGTCAGCGCGCTCCTCCCTCGCGCGAAGAACGGATATCTGGTGGTTCCGGAGCTCAGCCGCGGCGCACATTCCCCCGGATACGTCTGGGGGGAGCCGGTGCGGCAGGCGTTCGCCGGGATCGTCGCGGGCGCGGCGCTCGCCACGGCGCTACACGCGCCGGATCCGGAGGAGGCGTTCAAGATCATCTGCGGCGGCTGCGGCGTGCCCGATGCCGACGCCGCGCGGATCTCGCTCATCGTCTACATCCGCTCGCTCGGCGAGTGGGAGCACCCGACCCGCCGGGTGGTCAGCACCGTCCACGAGATCCGCGGGGTCACCGGCGGGAGACCCGATACGCGGCTGCTGTTCCGCTGGAACGAGGCGAAGGACCGGTTCGAACGGGGGGCGTGAGCGCGGACCTTCGCGATCATTTCGCGCGGAAGGCCACCGCCGTCGGTGCGGTCGTCACGCGGGCGGCGGACGGCCCATCCGCACGCGCCGCGGTCGGCCGTGAGACGGGGGATGAGAGCGCGATCGCGCTCTTCGCCGTCGCCGAGACCGGCTCGGTCGCCGTGTCGCTGCCCCGCGATGAGCGCGGCCGGTGTCTGCTCGCTGAGCGGCTGTGGCTTTTGGTCCCGGGTGATGACCTCGCGCCGACGCTCGACGTCGCGCTCCAGCGCATCGCGGCGCTGGTGGCGTTGGGTCATCCCTACGTGACGCTGATGACCGGTCCCAGCCGGACGGCGGACATCGAGCGCGCGCTCACCGTCGGCGTCCACGGACCGCGCGAGCTGCACGTGGTCCTCGTCGGGGGGCCGCTCTCCTGATCGCGCCGTTCAAGGATCGCTACCGCAAAGCGCTCGCCGACCCGCGACTGCGGACCAACCTCCTCGCCTTCCAGCGCGCCTGGCGCCTCACCCGGGATGCCGCCTTCACGCGCCTCGGCGACGAGGGCCCCGCGCTCGGGGCGACCGCGCCATCGTTCGCCGCGTCGAAGGCGCGCCTCGTCGCCGCGAAGGACGGCGTGCTGGCCGATCCGGTCGCCGCGCGCGACCGATTCACCCGAGCGTTCGTCGCGCGAGGCGGCGTCGTGCACGAGGCGCCGACCGCGGCCGACGCCCGCTCGATCGTGTTGCGGCTTCTTACGGAGCGCGGGGTGAAGCTCTTCGCCAAGGGGAAGTCCATGGTCGCTGAGGAGGTGTTCCTCAATCACCACCTGGAGGACGCCGGCATCACGGTCGTCGAGACGGACCTCGGCGAATGGATCATCCAGCTCGCGCATGAGACGCCGAGCCACATGGTCATGCCGGCCATCCACAAGAGCCGCCAGCAGGTCGCGGCCCTGCTCGGCGCCGAGTCCCGTACCGACGTGGACCCGGACGACATCGGCGCGATGGTCGCGCTCGCCCGTTCAGAGCTGCGGAAGGTCTTCATCAACGCCGACGCAGGCATGATCGGCGCGAACGCGCTCATCGCCGACACCGGCACGGTGATGCTCGTGACGAACGAGGGGAACGGCGATCTCGTGAGCACGCTTCCGAAAACGCTCATCGTGATCGCGGGCTGGGAGAAGCTCGTTCCGACGTTCGCCGATGCGACCGCGCAGCTCCGGCTGCTCGCGCGCAGCGCGACCGCGCAGGAGATCACGAGCTACACGAGCTTCATCACCGGGGTCGACGGCGACCGTGAGATCCATCTCGTCCTCGTGGACAACGGGCGGACGGAGCTCCACGACGATCCGGCGCTCACCGATGTGCTCCGCTGCATCCGTTGCGCCGCCTGCGCCGACGTCTGCCCGTCGTACCAGGTCGTGGGTGGCCACGTGTTCGGTCACATCTACTCGGGACCGATCGGGCTCGTGAATACGGCCGCACATCACGGCCTCGAGGCCGCTGCCGGGCCGCAGAGCCTCTGCGTGAGCTGCAACGCCTGCGCGGCCATCTGCCCGGTCGACATCCCGCTGCCGCAGCAGATCCTGCGGATCCGCGCCAAGGTCGTCGAGGCGAACGGCCTTCCCTTCTCGAAGCGCATCGCATTCGCGGTGTGGTCGAGGCCGCTGCTCTTTGATGTGCTGATGCGGACGCTCGCCATCGTGTCGCGGCCGCTGCGGCGCGGCAATTCGCTCCGGCTGCCACTGTCCCCTAGGTTCCGCTGGCGGAGCGTGCCCGCGCTCGCGGCGACCCCAGCCCGCGACACGCTTCTCGGCCGGACGTTCGAGGCTGTCGTGGACGGGCCGTGGTCGATGAGCGGGGCGCGCGGACTGACGGTCGCGTACTTCGTGCAGTGCATCGCCGACCGGTTCGCTCCCGAGCAGGCCCAGGCCGCGATCGAGCTCTTGCGTGCGTGTGGCGCACGCGTCGTCGTGCCGGCCGGACAGCATTGCTGTGGCCTTCCGCCCCTCGACGCAGGCGATCGCGTGACCGCGCGCCGGATGGCGAAGCACACCATCGCGGCGCTCGAAGGTGCCGATCACGTCGTCAGCGCAGGCGCGAGCTGCGCCATCGCGATCGCGCACGACTACGTGGGGCTCTTGGCGGGCGAGCCGGAGTGGCGCGACCGCGCCGAGCGGCTCGCCTCGCGCACGCTCGATCTCGTGACGTTCCTCGATCGCGTTGCCGACCCCGCGCAGCTTCCGCTCCGCACGGCCGATCCTGTAGTCACGGCGCACGCGTTCTGCCAGACGACCAACGTGATGCGTTCTGGCGAGGCCGGCCAACGGCTCCTCGAGCGTGCCGGCGTTCCCGTCCGCGAGCTCGCGGAGCGCGAGGTGTGCTGCGGGTTCGGCGGGTCGACGTCCATCGATCATCCGGAGCTCGCGCAGCGGATCGCCGAGCGGAAGCTCGAGAACGTCCGCGCGACGGGAGCCGCGGTGCTCGCGACGGACAATCCGGGGTGCCTCCTGCACCTTCGCGGTGCGGCCGAGGTCGCCGGCGACCGATACGCGGTGCGCCACATCGCCGAGCTGTTGCGGGAGGCCGTGACGGAGCGGCCGCCGGCGAGTTGACCTGTTGATGCGGATGGCGTTGGCCCTTCTCCTGTTCATCGGAGCGAGCGTGTCGCTCGACCGCCCGGCAGCCGCAGCCACGTGCGCCTCCTCGGTCGGCCCAGGGGTCCCACCGCCGACCGCGATCCCTGCCGGCATCCCGGGCTTCCACGCCGCCTGGTACGGACAGTCGGGCTACATGTCGTTGTGTCCCGGTGATCGCATGACCGCGACCGTCGCGTATTACAACTCCGGCTCACGCGGCTGGGTCGGGGGGAGGATGGGCGAGGTCGCCTATCTCGGCACCGCCGACAGCGATCCCGGACAGGACGCGCCGAGCATCGTCGGCGGGGACGGGACGCGCGGCTCGCCCGCGACCGGCTGGCCTCGCTACGACCGTCCGGCGCTGCAGCCGGCCGCGTACGTCGGCCCGGGTCAGGTCGCGTGGTTCCAGTTCATCGTCCAGGCGCCGCCGATGCCGGGAACGTATCGGGTCGCGATCCGGCCGGTGGTCGAGGG
>JANXXG010000183.1 GCA_025350745.1 Chloroflexota bacterium
CCGCGGGCGTCGCGACGTTCGCGATCCCGCTCTCTGCGTCGCTCCTTGCGCTGATCCCGATCTGGATCGTGCTCGGTCTGACGCGCGGGATCCTCCGCGCGACGAGCGCCGCGACCATCGCGGAGCTGCGGAACGAAGGTCACGACGTCGGTCTCGCGTCCGGCGTCTACAACTCCGGTCTCGACATCGGCTCGATCGTGGGTCCTGCGCTCGGCGGCGCGGTCGCGACGGCGTTCGGGATCGGGCCGATGTTCCAGATCGTGGCGCTCGTGAGCCTCGGGGCGTGGCTGGCGGTCGCGCTCTCGAGTCCCGCGACGCGCGCGGCGTCCGGGCTCACGCGCCGGCGGGTCGAGGGCGGCTAGGCTTGGATACAAATGTCATACCATTGGACCGAATTTGGCGGGTGGAGGACGCAACGTGGGTGAGGACGGCCGGACATTCCTGCGCGCTATCGGCTCGGAGACCTATGGCCTCGGCAAGCAGCGCGACCTGCAGCGAAGCCAGAACCGGGTCCGCCGGGCGGGTACCGTCGTCGACGACGCGACCGTCGGCCACTCCGGCGACGCCGATCCTGACCAGTCCAAGACCTACTGGATGCTCGGCCCGGGCGACGAGGAGTTCCTCACCCAGTCGCTCCAGGTCCACTTCGTCGAGCTCATGCCCGGTGGCAACAACTTCGGCCACGGCCACCAGAACGAGGCCCATTTCTACATCCTCGAGGGCAGCGGCTACGAGATCCATGATGGCAAGCGCTACGACTGGGAGAAGGACGACCTCGTCATCGTCCACCACGACAGCAAGCATCAGCACTTCAACAAGAGCAAGACCGAGCGCGCCCTCGCGCTCGTGCTGAAGGCGAAGACCTCGTGGATGGTCCTCGGTCTCATCCAGCAGGGCCGATCGGGCAAGATCAAAGACGAGGCGGGGTTCGGGCCGCGCGAGGACTGGACCCAGCTTTGGAGCCGGGGTTGGGAAGAGAAGAAGAAGGTCATCACACCCAAGGACACCCGTTGGGAGATCACGCGCGACGGCAACGTGCGAGTGATCCTGTCCCCGAAGCGCACCGATGCCCGGACGCACAGCCTCGATCTGTATCAGCAGAAGATCGACGTCGGCAGCCGTTCCGGAAAGCACTGGCACATGGCCGATGAGGCCGTGTACGTCATTTCGGGCAAGGGCCACAGCCTCCACTGGGACGTCGAGGCCGAGATCGACGACCGGTACTACGCGCGCGTTGCCAAGGAGCCGACGCGCTGGGAGTTCTCGACCGGTGACCTGCTGTACGTCCCGCACAACACCGTGCATCAGCACTTCAACGCGGATTCGAAGGAGCCCTTGATCCTGCTGTCCGCGACCAACCGCCTCTACGCTCACCTGGGCTACGACAATGTTGCGCACCTCGAGGACGCCCCCGAGTACACGGGCGATCGCGGAGAGGCGCGCAAAGCGGTCGCCGCAGCGGACTGATGAGCAACTTCTATCGCGACTGGCTCGACGAGAGTTCGATGCTCGAGGACCGGATGACCGCGCCGCCGGTCATCGCCCGCGGCAGCGCGCTCGACTGGATCGAGACGCCGCAGGACTTCCGGATCGCGATGCTCATCGGCGAGGCGAGCGGCTTCCCGACCCAGGGGACGGCCCTGCTGACCGCCGAGATCCCGGCCGGCTCGCGGACGGGGAAACATGCGCACGGCGAAGAGGCGATCCACATCACGGCCGGAACCGGGTTCAGCGTCATCGACGGCGCGCGCTACGACTGGAAGCCGAATACGACCCTTCACATCCCGTATCGCGCCGAGCACCAGCACGTGAACACCGGGAGCGGACCGGCGACCTACATCTCTGCGGTGACGCAGGACCTGGATTTCAGCGTGAAGCTCGGACGGCTCGAGCAGCTCGAGGAGAAGGCTGTCGATCACGGGGATCTCGCGGCGCGCCACCCAGCCGAGACCTCGCAGCTCGCGGCCGACGGCCGGCGGATCGCGCTGCACCTCGAGGACGCGATCGACGAAAAGGCCCGCCGTCTGTCAGGCCACGCGCATCCGAAGGGCGAGCAAAAGGGAGCCCACCGCCACGCCGGCATCTGGATCCTGATGGGCGGTAGCGAGAGCCCCAGTGACGAGACGAACGGCTTCCGGGCGAAGGCCGTCTCGATGACGAACATCTTCGAGGAGGCGCCGCACTCTGGGAGCCACCGGCATGCGCACACCGAGGCGATGCTCTACGTCCTCGAAGGCACGGGCTACTCGGAGATCGACGGCCAGCGC
>JANXXG010000190.1 GCA_025350745.1 Chloroflexota bacterium
CTCGGGCACTGAGGTCAGGTCTGCTGCGCGATCCGGGCCTTCTCCTCGAGCGCCGCGTCGAGCGCGCGCAACGTGGAGGGATCGCTGCGTCGCTCGAGCGCTCGACGCCGATCGCATGCGCCAGGATCTCCCGCAGGGACCACTCGCCGTTGGCCGGCGCGCGATCCAGGAGCGCATCATCGAGGCCGGCAAGGAGGCCGCGGAGGTCGCCGAATGCGCTCTGGGCCAGGTCGAGGATGCGCGCGCTTTCGGTCGGCGTGCTGGGCGCGGCGACCGCCGCGCGCTGCTCGTCCTCGAGCGCGTGGTACAGGGCATATCCGTCCCACAGCTTGCCGCGGAACGACCAGAGCTCGCAGGCGAGTTCGGCGTCCGATAGCGTCGCCAGGAGCGCGAGGGATGCGTCGAACGTTACTCCGTCGTCCGTGCCTCGATCCCCGAGAGCCGTTCGATCACCTTGATGATCGCGAGGTTGCCGAGGCGCCCGTCGCCGTCGGCCTGCAGCGCGCTGTACAGCGCGTGCGCGAGCGACGTCCCGGGGAGCGAGAGGTGCGTTGCGAACGCGGCGTCGAGGACGTTCCGGAGATCCTTCTGCTGGTGATCGACCATGAACCCCGGCTTGAAGTCGCCGGCCAGCATCTTCGGCGCGTAGTTCTGCATCGCCCACGAGCTGCCGGCGCCGCCCGCGATCACTTGGCGCGTCCGCTCAAGGTCGATGCCCTGGGCTGCGGCGAACACGAGCGCCTCCGCCACTCCGAGGTTGTTGATCGCGACGGCGATCTGGTTCGCGAGCTTGCAGGCCTGCCCGGCGCCGTGACCGCCGATGTGGACGATCGTCTTGCCGAGGGCCTCGAACAGCGGTCGAGCGCGCTCCACATCGGCCGCGTCGCCCCCGACCATGATCGAAAGGCGGGCCTCGATGGCGCCGATCTCGCCGCCGGACACCGGCGCGTCCAGCGTCCGGAAACCCTGGCCCTCGGCGCGCTCGGCGAACGCTCGGCTCGCGACCGGCGAGATGCTGCTCATGTCGATGACGAGCAGTCCGGCGTGCGCGCCCTCCGCGATGCCGCCCGGACCGAATGTCACTGCTTCCACGTCCGGCGAGCTGGTGACCATCGTGACCACGATGTCGGAGCGCTCCGCGACCTCGCGCGGGGTCCGGGCGACGGTCGCGCCCTCCGCGGTCAGCCGATCGGCCTTCTCGAGCGTGCGATTCGTGACCGTGAGCGGGAAGCCGGCCTTGAGGGCGTTGCGGGCCATGGGCAGGCCCATGATGCCCAGACCCACGAACCCGATCTTCGGCCTAGTTGGGTCGGTCGCCATTCCCAGCCTGGGGGGGCTCGTCTGATTCGACGTAGATGGTGCGCACGCCTTCGTCCGAGGCCACCAGGTAGGTGTCCTTATCCGTCTCGCCGACGTTGACCGACGCGAGGAGCCGCTCGTCGGTGACGTGCGTGAAGCCATGCGCACGCTCGAGCTCGTTGGCGATGGCCTCGGTCAACGACGGCTCCTCGAACGCGTCCTTGACGAGGTCGCGAGCCTTCTTCACCAGCCGGAAGAAGTCCTCGGGCGACAGCTGGTCCTCATGTCCGACGAGGACCGCCGTTCCGAGGTCCTCGTCGCCTTCGTGGATCTCGTAGAAGTACATGGGGTGGGCGACAGCATACGGCCCGGAGCCGTAAACTTGATGTCTCCATGACGACCGAACAGCCAACGGATACCGCGCGGCCGGACCCCGCCGCAGCCCTCATGCCGGAGACCCCGGCCCGCTCGTTCACGCATTCGATCGAGCGCAAGCCCGGCTCCATCGTCACGATGGTGGTCGAGGTGGATGCGGGTCGCCTCGAGCGCGCGAGCGACCGCGCGTTCGAGCGGCATGTGCAGCAGGCAAAGATCCCGGGTTTTCGGCCAGGCAAGGCACCCCGCTCGCTGTATGAGCGCACCTACGGCGCTCAGCACATCTGGGATGACGCGGCCGCCGACATCGTCGACGAGACATTCAAGGAGATCGCCGATCTCGAGGGCCT
The DNA here is from genome assembly GCA_025350745.1 of Chloroflexota bacterium. Lineage (GTDB taxonomy): Bacteria > Chloroflexota > Limnocylindria > P2-11E > P2-11E > UBA4735. The sequence continues at coordinate 2,025 of JANXXG010000190.1, forward strand.
CGACTGGCTCGACCGCCCTGAGGTCGAGGTCAGCCAGCTGGAAGCGGGCAAGTCGTTGAAGTACACCGCGACCGTGCCGGTGCGGCCCGAGGTGGCGCTCGGCGATCCCGCGGCCGCCGGTGTCACGGTCCAGCCGGTGCCGGTCACCGATGAGCAGGTCGAACAGACCATCGCCGGCATGCGGGAGCATCACGCCGAGCTCAAGGCCGTCGAGCGTCCCGCGGAGCGCAACGACGTCCTCACGATCGACCTCGACGTCGTGCTCGACGGGAAGCCGCTCCCCCCGATGGGCCGCAACGCGCACCTCGAGCTCGGCAAGGACTACGCGATCCCGGGTCTCGCCGACGCGCTCGTGGGCGCGGCAGCGGGGGAGGAGCGCGCGTTCGAGCTGGCGTTCCCGGCCGACTATCCGGACGAGGATCTGCGCGGGAAGACCGGCGCGTTCAGCGCCCGGGTCTCGCAGGTCGCAGAGAAGATCCTTCCGCCGCTCGATGACGAATTCGCGAAGACGGTCGGCGTGGCGACGCTCGCGGACCTCGACAAGGCGGTCCGCGGCGAGCTTGCCCACGCCTCATTCCACGAAGGCCGCGACGCCGCGGCTGAGAAGCTGCTGGCCCATCTGCTCGACAGCTCCACCGTCGAGGTGCCCGAGGTCCTGATCGCCGACGAGCTCGACCACCTCGTGGCGGATCTGAAGGCGCGGGTGAAGGATCAAGGACTCCCCTGGGAGCAGTTCCTCCTGCAGGCGCGCAAGACCGAGGAGGAGATCCGGGCCGATTGGCGCGACACCGCGGAGCGC
>JANXXG010000237.1 GCA_025350745.1 Chloroflexota bacterium
CGGCACGCGTCCCAAGGCGTTGGCCGCGGCCGCGTCGCTCGCCGGGACGATGCGCACGCAGCTCGAGGATCCGGAGCACGGCGGCTTTTGGGATGGGCCCGAGCGAGACGCGCCCGGCCGCCTCGCGAACCGCGAGAAGCCGATCGAGGACGGCGCTGCCGCGGCCGAGCTGCTGATCCGCCTGGCCACGCTCACCGACGACGACGGCTTTCGCGACAGCGCGATCCGGGCGCTGCGCTCCTTCGTGGGGGAGTACCGGCCGTGGGGTCAGTTCGCGGCCGCCTACGGCTCGGCGGTCGCCCGCGCGATGCGCGAGGCCCGCCTGGTCGTGGTCGTCGGGCCGGAGAGCGACCTGATCGCGAGGGCCCTCTGGTCGATCGCGTGTGCGAGCGACGATCCGAACGGGTCGCGTCTGTGGCTGGTACCCGGGCGCGACGACGAGCAGATCGGCCGGCGCGGATATCCGCCCGATCGCACCGCCGCATATGTCTGCATCGGCACCGTCTGCTCGGCGCCGATCACCTCGCCGGCAGGCCTTGCCGCGGAGCTCGCGCGTGTGCGGCGGCGGTTCGAGCAGCCCTAGACAGAGGTCTCGCGTATCGTGCCTCGATGCCCCCACGTCGGTCGGATCTTCTCGAACGCCTGCGCGCGCACGGCTACCGCCCGCCCGATTACGACGGCGGCGGACTCGTGAACATCGCCGCCACCGTTCTCGATCTCTGCGGCGCGCGACGCCCCGACGATCCACCGCCGCTCCGCGGAGTGACCCCGTCGCTGCTGCAGGGCGTCCGGAACGTCGTCGTCGTGTTGAGCGACGGTCTGGGGAGCGACCAGCTGCAGCGGCTGGCGCGGAACGGCGATGTCCCGTTCCTCGAACGGATCATGGCCCGCGCGGCGCGTGGGGACGCGGCGCAGCTCATCGACGCGACCACGATCTTCCCGTCGACGACTGCGGCCGCCGTCACGACGATCAACACCGCGCGCACGCCACAGGAGCACGGGAACATCGCGTACTTCCTCTGGCTCGAGGAATTCGCGGCCGTCGCGCAGATGCTTCGCTGGGGACCCGCTGCGCAGCGTCGTGGCTCGTTCTTCGACGATCCGAAGATCGATCCGCGCTCGTACGCGAAAGTGCCGTCGATCCACCGCGCGATCCGCGATCACGGTGGCCGGTCATACGTTGTCGAGCCGGAGATCTTCCGCAACGAGGCGATGACCCGGATGCATGCGGCGGAAGCGACCTACGTCGGATATCTCCTCGCCTCCACGATGGGCGTCCGGGTCCGGGAGCTCCTGGATGGCCGGCCCGAGGACGACACGCCGATGTACATCTACGCGTACTGGGCGGGGGTCGACACGGTCGCCCACTGGTACGGTCCACGCGGTCAGGAGCACGCCGCTGAAGCCGCGGGCCTGGATCGCAATCTCGAGCGCGCGCTCGGAGACCGCGACCCGGGTGACACGCTCGTGATCCTGACCGCGGATCACGGCCACGCGACCGTCGATCCGACGCGGCTCATCGACCTCGAGGCCGACACCGAGCTCCGGTCGATGCTGCGCAATCCGATCGCCGGAGAGCCGCGCCTCGTGTTCCTCCACACCGACCGCGCGACCGAGGTCAAGGAGTACATCGAGCAGGCGTACCCCGGCACGTTCTTCCTCATCGATCGCGAGGAAGCGATCGAGGCGGGCCTGTTCGGTCGTGGCGACCCCGCGCTCGCCCGAGCGCGCATCGGCGAGGTGCTCGCGCTGATCGGCGACGACCGTGCGGCATCGGTCGTGCGCGTCGACGGCCAGGTCGTGCGGCACCGCGGCGCGCACGGTGGCATGACGCCGGACGAGATGCGCATCCCTGTCCTACTCTGGCGCGCGTAAGTGGCCGTCTCCTCCTATCTCCCTGACGTCGCCGGCGGCATGGTCGCGGCCGCCTCCTTCGCAAGCGACGACGGCGCGCGTCAGGCGATCGAGATCCTCACCGCCTCCGATGTCCTGCCCCAGGAGATCTCGGTCATCACGCGCGACGACGCGCGATCACGGCGCATCGCGGGCGACCAGGCCTGGTACCCGGGCAAGGACGTCCGCGGCCTCGTCCGCCTCTTCCGCCGGCTCCGCCTGATTGGCGGCGGCCTCCCCGCGGATATTCGGCGCCGCTACAGGGCGGACCTGGCGGCGGGCGGCGTGCTCGTCGTGGCCGCTGCCGGCGGTCAGCCGGCCGACACCCTGGCGGCGCTCCTCTCCCGGGCAGGCGGCCGACTGGTCGACCAATGGTGGCAGCCGCCGGCCGATCTGTTCGCCCCGCCGGAGCTCGCGGGGCCGTTCTAGCGGGCTGGCACACAGCCTGCTTGTCTCCTCTCGAGCGCACGGACCAACACCCGTAGCGCCGAGGAGAAACAGCGCTCATGGGACAGACAAATGTCAACGCGGGCGGCCCCGGCTCAGGTGATGGCGGATTCGGCGCGGGCATGATCATCGGGATCATCCTGCTCATCCTCATCGTCCTCGTTCTGATCGTGTACGCGGGCCCGAAGATCTTCCTGACCCCGACCAACACGAAGTCGCTCCTGGACCTGTTCCAGGCCATCGCCGCCTAGCTCCCGCGGTCTGCTTTCGCGCCGCCCGGCCTCGCTTTGGCGAGTGCCGGGCGGCGCTGTGCAGGCGCATCCGTGCGCCGAGGCCGTTCGCTAGAGTCTGGTCGTGCGCATCGAGCGGCTCTCTGCGGACAAGCGGACGCGGAACCCGGCCGAGGTGTTCATCGGCGCCGTGGACTCCCAGACGGTCATCGGCGATGAGGCGCGCGATCTGCGCCTGGCCGAGCACACGTTCCATGACGGCGCCCGCAACAAGCTGCACACCCACACGACGGACCAGATCCTCATCGTGACCGCCGGCGACGGCATCATCGCCACGGAGCACGAGGAGCGCGAGATCCAGACTGGCGACGTCGTGCATATTCCCGCCGGGGAGCGTCACTGGCACGGCGCGAGACCCGGCCATGACATGACCCATCTTGCGGTCCTTGGAGCGGGAAAGACCTTCATCGTCGCGGACGATCGCCCCGCCGACTAGGACACCTTCGCCTCGATCCGCTCCAGCGAGAGATCCGCGCGCCGTAGTACGACGAACGACGGCAGGCCGAGCTGGCTCCAGAGACCAAAGCCATCCTCTCCGGTGTGCGCTTCGACGAAGAGCGAGATCACGGTGCCATGGCTCACGACGATGACGTCCTCATCCGGGTCGCGCGATACGAGCAACCGTCCGATGGCCGCGTCGAACCGTGCCAGCGCGTCGGCCGCGGTCTCCTTGCCGAACACCGGATCGTTCGGATGCGCGAAGAGCGAACGGATCGCCTGCCGGAATGGTCCGTCGCCCAGGAGCGCCGTATTGCGGCGATCGTGCTCGTG
>JANXXG010000291.1 GCA_025350745.1 Chloroflexota bacterium
TGAGCCGGTCGAGTCGCTCATCGAACCGGGCTCCGGTGTATTCACGGGTCACCCACTCGCGGCCACGCTCGCCGCGCCCGCGCTCGGCGCCACGGACGGCTTGGTCCAGCTCATCGTCCGATGCATAGGTCCAGCCGCCCCCGGAGCGCGCGACCTGGCCGGCGGTCACCAGATTGTCGGCGCGCACGATGACCGGCGTCCCGCTCTGCCACGCCTCAAGGAGCACGATGCCCAGGCTCTCGAACCGTGACGGCAGAATGAGCGCATCCGCGGCGGCCAGGGCCCCCCATTTTTCGCGTTCGGACACGCGGCCCAACGCCAGCACCCGGGCGTCGTCAAGGATCGGCATGCGCACGGCGCCGGCCAGGACGAGCGTCGCGTCCGGCTTTGCGGCGACCCACCACGCGACGAGATCGTCAACGCCTTTCCCTTCGGACACCTGACCCAGGTACACGAACATCCGGCCGGTGATGCCGTAGCGGTCGCGGAACGCCTGCGCGTCACCGACGCCAGCGGGCTCGAGCACGGTGCCGAGCACCTCGTCGGGGACCTCTTCATTCCGGAAGGTGCGCCGGACGAGCGCCCGCTCCTCAGGCGTGAGGAACCCGATGGCCCGTGGCAAATGGAACAGGGCGCGGTACGGCGCGAGCGTGAGCGCGGCCTCGTCGTGCGCAGTGGAAATGAGGATCGCCCGATCGGGCACGAGCGGCAGGCCAAGGACGGTCGGCCCGTAGATGTACGTGTAGAAGATCACCGCGGCGTACGTCGTGCCGTGGCGGTGCAGGTGGTCGAGCAGGCCCGGGCAGTACGGACCCTGCTTCTCGATCCAGGCCCACTCGTCGGCCAGCGTGTGCTTCTCGAGCATCACGATGCGCTCGATGTCCTTGTAGTCCGCGCTCCGGCCCCGCTCGACGGCGAACCGGTGGACCGTCACCCCGCCGACGACCGCCGTGCCCGCGGGGTAGTGCGGGGCCCAGGTCCAGTAGTCGAGGGCGTTCGTCGTCGCGACCTCGACCTCACGCCGGAGCGCGAGGCGGTCCACCAGCATCCGGGCGTGGGACTCGGATCCGCCCACGACCTCATCGCCGTACCGCTGCACGACGACGAGGATCTTGCCCATCACGTCCGGATCACGTGCGGACGAGGTAGCGCGGCGCGTTCCGCTCCGGCGACAGGAGGTCGCCCAACACCGCGACCTCGCGACGGAGGCGCTCGTACGTTGCCGGATCGCGCATGTCCTCCATCGCGCGGCGGAGCTCGGCATCGTCCTTCGCGAAAAGCCCCGCGCCGCGGTAGAGCTGGAACCCTTTGATGTCGCTGTAGATGCAGGGCAGCCCGGCCCAGACGGCCTGCGCGGCCACGGCGCTCTGGAAGATGTCCTCGTAATACAGGACGAGCGCGTCCGACGCCACGATGTACTGCCCCATCGTCGCGTAGTCGGTGTTGATGATCACGTTCGTCGCGCACGTGTCGGCGACGTAGCGCTGCACCTCTTCGAGGTACCCGCGGTCCCAGTGCGACTCGGTGCCCGACAGGACGACCACCGTGTCTTTGGGTGCCGCCTCGATGACCTCGATGAAGCGCTTGCGGCGGAAGAAGAATCCCGGAGACACGAAGATGAACGCGTCCTCGGGGAGTCCGAGCTTCCGCCGGAGCGCCAGCTGCTCCGCGCGGTCGCGTGGCCGCTCGGTGTCCTCGAGCGGCATGGCGAGGAGCGGGACCTTGTCCATCTTCGTGCGCTCGCGGGTGAGCAGATCGAGCCACTGTGCGGAGCGATCGCTGTGGACGATGAGGCGCCGCGGGACGCTGCCCATGATGCCGAGCACGGCGCGATAGCGGATGAAGCTCCAGCCGAGCCGCAGCGCGATCCACGGCATTCGCAGGATCTCGAGCGGCCAGCGATACCGCGGCCGGTAGTGGAGCGCCGCGGACAGCACGCGGTAGTGGTGGAACTTCTCGGGCTCGAGCTCATGCATCGAGAGCACGACAGGGATCTTGCGGAGCCAGAGACGCAGCAGCGCGAGGACGAACGGGACGTCGCGGAAGATCCCGGCCTCGTGCTCGATCACCACTGCGTCGGTATCGCGCGGGACGCTTGCCACCGCGCGCGACACGTCACGGTCGTTCAGGTGCCGGACGCCCGCGAAGCGGACGACGTTGCCGTTCGCGCGCAGTCCCTGCACCACGGACTGCGAGTACTCGTGCAC
>JANXXG010000343.1 GCA_025350745.1 Chloroflexota bacterium
AGAACTGGAACACGCAGGTGACCGGTGTCTCGGTCAGCTACCCCACCGTCCGTGAATGGCCGTTGGCCGAAGGCGACTTCTTCACCGACTCGGACCTCACCTTGAACGCGCAGGTCGCCGTGATCGGCACGGTGACCGCTCAGAGTCTTTTCGGAGACGCGTCCCCGGTGGGGCAGACCATTCAGCTCCGCCAGGTGTTCGGTGGTGGTGGCCCGGGCGGCGCCCAGCGGGCCCGGATCATCAACTTCAAGGTCATCGGGATGCTCGAGACCAAAGGCACGACGTTCGGCTTCTCGCGTGATGATCAGATCCTCGTGCCCACGACGACCGCCCAGCGGGTCCTTGAAGGCCGGACCGGGAACGTCGACTCAGTGGTCATCAAGGCCCAATCCTCCGACCAGATGACCAACACGACGGCCGACGTCACCGACATCCTGCTGCAGCGACACAAGATCGCCGATCCGGCGAGTGCCGACTTCACCGTGACCAACCAGAACGACACGCTCGCGGCGCTCAACCAGATCACGGGGACGTTCACCCTGCTGCTCGGGGCGATCGGCGGGATCTCGCTCCTTGTCGGCGGCATCGGGATCATGAACATCATGCTGGTGAGCGTGAACGAGCGGACCCGCGAGATCGGCATCCGCAAGGCGGTCGGGGCACGGCGCCGCGACATTCTCGTGCAGTTCCTGATCGAGGCCGTCGGCCTCACCGGCCTGGGTGGCGTCCTCGGGATCCTGCTCGGCTGGGGCATCACGCTCGTGGTGAAGCAGATTCCCGCCGCCGCGCAGATCCCGATCCTCATCACACCCGGGACGGTCGGCGTCGCCGTCGGCGTGTCGGTCGGGATCGGTGTCGTCTTCGGTCTCTATCCCGCGATGCGGGCCGCCAGCCTGCATCCGATCCAAGCGCTTCGATACGAATAAGGGAGAGCAGCGATGAACATATTGAGCAGGCGTCCGGTCCAGGTCGTCGTGGGGGTGATCGTCGCTCTCGCGCTATTCGGCGGTGGCTACGCGTTCGGCTCGGGCCGGGCGCCAGCCCCGGCCGCGACGACGACCACGGTCACCGCGGTCGCATCGGGTCGGACCTTCCCCGGCGGGGCGGGCGGCGGCAATGCGGCGGCGAGAGGCGTGTCGAACGGCCAGATCATCGCGGTCAACACCGACTCGATCACCATCCAGGTCCGCGCGGCGGGGCAGAACGGGGCGAGCCCCACCGTCACGACGCAGCTCGTCCTCGTCGGCACGGGCACGCGCGTCGTGAAGACGGCGGAGACCGACGTGAAGCTCTCCGACCTCAAGGTCGGTGACCAGGTGACGGTCGCCGGCACGCCCGACGCCGCCAGCGGCACGGTGTCGGCGCAGGCGATCGTGATCGGCGGGGCGAACATCCTGGGCGACATCCTCGGCGGCACCCAGCCCGGTGGGCGTGGCGCCGGCGCGAGCGGGAGCCCGCGGCCAAGCCCGACCCGCTAGGTCTTTTCTGCGTTCACATGGACTCGGGCGCGCTCACTCCGAGCAGTCCGAGCGTCTGGCGCAAGGTGAGACCGACCGCCTCGACCAGACGTAGCCGCGCCTTCGAGCGGGCCACGTCCTCGCCGACGACGCGGTTGCTCTTGTAGAACGCGTGGAACGCCCCCGCGAGCTCGAGGGCATAGCCCGTGAGCAGATGGACGTTGTGCTTGTCGCGGATCTCCAGGGCGAGCTCGGGGAACCGGAGCACGAGCCGCACGAGGTCGAGCTCCGCGGGATCCGTGAGGAGCGTGACGTCCGCGCCGGTCGAGCTCTGCCCCTTCTCCGCGGCAGTCCGGAAGATGCTGGCGATGCGGGCGTGTGCGTACTGGACGTAGTACGCGGGGTTCTCGTTCGACTGCTGCACCGCAAGCTCGAGGTCGAAGTCGAGCGTGCGATCCGCGCCCGCCATGAGGAAGAACCAGCGGGACACGTCCTTGCCCACGGTATCGATGACGTCCTCGAGCAGCACGAATTGCCCGCGCCGCCGGGCCATGTTCACGAGCACGCCCTCGTGCAGGAACTTCACGTACTGGTAGAGAACGACCACCCAGCGACCTTCGAGCTCGAGGGCCTTCATGGCGTTCGTCATGCGCCGCGCGTGGCCGTGGGTGTTGGCGCCCCAGACGTCGATCTTGCGGTCGAAGCCCCGCTCGATCAGCGCTTCGCGGTGGTACGCCAGGTCCACGCCGAAGTACGTGGGCACGCCCGTCTTCCGGATGAGCACGCTCTCGATGTCCTCGACCTTGTCGTCGGATCGGAGCCACACCGCGCCGTCGCGGTCCTCGATCTCACCGGCGGCCCGAAGCGCCTCGATGGTCTTGTTGAAGTAACCCGATTCGAGGAGGGAGGTCTCCCGGTAGAAGGCGTCGAAGCTGATGCCGAACTTTCGCATCGCTGCTTTGTGCCACTCGATCACCTGATCGAGCGCCAGCCGCGCGAAGCGCTCGGCAAGCTCCTCGGGCGCGCCGTCATCGAACGCGCCGCCATGCTCTTCACGGATCGCCCGCGCGAGGTCGACGACGTACTCGGCCGGGTAGCCGTCCTCGGGGATCGTCATCCCGGTCTTTCCGCCGAGCTCGAGGTACCGGACAGCGACGCTGCGACCGAACACGTCGAGCTGGGTACCCGCGTCGTTGATGTAGTACTCGCGCTCGACGGTGGCGCCATGGAACGCGAGCACGTTCGCGAGCACGTCCCCGATCGGACCGCCGCGGGCGTTCGCGACGGTCACGGGTCCGGTCGGATTCGCGGAGACGAACTCGACCTGGATCTTCTGTCCCGTGAGCGTGTCGGTCCGGCCGAAACGCTCGCCGGCGCCGACGATGACCTCGACCTGCCTCGCGAGCCAGGCGTGCTCGAGGCGCACGTTGATGAAGCCGGGCGCCACCGCTTCGACCGACGCGATGCCGTTCCCGAGGACCACACGCTCGGCGATCGCTCGCGCGATCTCGAGCGGAGGCTTCTTGAGCGGGCGGGCCAGCCGCATGGCGACGTTCGCCGCGTAGTCGCCGTGGGCCTTGTCGGCCGGACGCTCGATCTCCACGGCGACCGCACGTCCGGCGTCGCCCCAGCCGAGCGCGTCGCTCGCGGCGAGGAGGCCGGCAGCGACGGCCGCCTGGACGAGATCGCGTCCGGTGCCGGTCATCCGATCGAGTCTGAACGAAGGAGTGCCGCGGCGTCGCCGCGGGGCTCGTGTCGCCGGAAGAAGGCAAGCAGGAGGATCGCGGCAACGAGGTACGAAGCGACAAGGGTGACGAGGTTCGCGGTGTAGCCGGACACGCCGAGCTCGGCCCGCATGACCCCGGACAGCGCGGCACCCGCCGCGGATGCGCCGTTCCAGCTGATCGCGAGGATCGCGACCGCGCCTGCGCGCTCGACCGGTGCGAAGGAGGACAGCTCGATGGCCGTGAAGTTCGGGCTCGAGCCGTACATGAACGCCGCCCGGACCGCGAGCGCGGCCCACGCGATGACCGGCTGACCGGTCACGGCCGCCGCGAGCGCAAATGGTAGAGATGCGAACACCGGGATCACCGTGGCGAGCACTGGCGGAAGGCGGGTCACGATGAGCTTCCCGTTCAGCAGCGCGCCGAGGCTGCCCGCGATGGACAGGGCGCCGATGGCGAGACCGACGCCGGCGATCGGCAGGCCGAACCGGTCGGCGAAGAACAGGTTCAGGAACGGGAGAAAGCTTCCGGCGCCGAAGCCGAAAGCCATCTCGATGGCCATGAATCGCAGGAGCAGGCTGCGGCGGTGCGGTGCGTCAAGGCGGCCGGCCGCGACCGAGGCGGGCCGCACGAAGAGGATCGGGATGGCGGATGCGATCGCGAGGACCCCGCCGATCCCGATGACGACACGCAGCGTCTGGGCATCGGATTCCGCGCGGCCGATGAGCCGGCCGACGGGCGTGGCGAGCGCGCCCGCGATGGTGATCGAGGCGAAGCTCGCGAGCGCGCCAAGAGCGATCTGGTTGCCGAACATGCGGGGGCGGTCGAACCCGCTCGTCGCATCGGCAACGAGGGCGCTCCCCGAGGACGCGACGATGATCCCGCCGCAACCGGTGAGCGCGGCCGCGATGAAGATCGCCGGGAGGGCATCCTGGGTCAGGATGCCGATGACGCCGAGCGCGGTGACGGTCCCACCGGCCAGGATCGCGTTGCGCCGCGGCATCCGGCGCGGCAGCAGCGCTGCGGGGATCGCACCGGCGAGCGCACCCAGCGCCTGCGCGCCGCCGAGCACGCCGATGGCCCGGGCGTCGAACCCCAGGGCCCGGTAGAGGAAGTTCAGATAGAAGAGCGCGATCCCGAGGCCGAGGCCACCGAGACCGCTCGCGAGGATGTAGAGCGACGCGTCATGCCGGCGAAGTGCCGGCGCGTCAGCTCTGGCGGCCGAGGGTGACGTCGACGCTTTGCTGCTTCCCATCACGGATGATCGTGATCTTCACCTTATCGCCCGGCCGGGTGTGCAGGAGGATGGAGCTGATGGGATGGGAGCCGTCGATCTGTTGATCGTTGATCTTCGTGACGACGTCGTTCGCGCGCAGGCCGGCCTGCGCGGCGGCCGAACCCGCGAGCACCTGGCCGACGATGACGCCTTGCGTTTGCGCGGGGAGGCCGAGTGCGGCCGCCGCGCGGGGCGTCAGCAGCGTGTAGGCGATCCCGATCGCGCCGCGCTCGATCTTTCCCGATTTGATGAGCTCGTTGGAGATGTCGCGGACGGTGTTGCTCGAGATGCTGAACCCAAGACCCTCGGATCCGGCCTGCCGGTTCACGAGCGTATTCATGCCGATGACCTTCTTGGTCGCGGCCCAGATGAGCGGGCCTCCCGAGTTGCCCTCGTTGATCGCGGCGTCGGTCTGGATCAGATCCTCGAGCACGACGGTATCGGTCTCGGGGACCCGCCGGCCCTTGGCCGACACGATGCCCGTGGTCACGGTGTTCTGGAGCTCGCCGAGCGCGCTTCCGATCGCGACGACCGTGGACCCGACCGGCACATCGTCGCTGTTCGCGAGCGTCGCGGCCCTGAGGCCGTCCGGCGGGACCTGCAGAACGGCGATGTCGGTCTTGTCATCCCGCCCGATGAGCTTGGCGCCCTTCACCACGCGGTTGTCGCTGAAGATGACGTCGAAGGACGCACCGGCGTTCGTGTCGCGGACGTTCTCAACGACATGATTGTTCGTGACGAGGTAGCCACGGACCGCATCGAGCACGAATCCCGAGCCGCTCGATTGCGCCTGACCGTTGGGCAGGCGGTTGATCACCGTGACGACGGTCGGAAGGAGCTCATTGACCACATCGACGACCACATCGCTTGCCGGAGCTGAGATCACGGTCACCGGGCGGGCCGTTGCGGTCGCCGCTCCGGCAGGGTCGACGGGCGTGGTGGAGCGGGTCGCGACGTATCCGCCGGTTGCGCTCCCGACCGCTCCGATGACGATGCCAAGGGCGAGGAGGGCGCCGCCGCCGATCCGACTACGCGGTGGCACGGGGCTCCCCATGTCGCCGATCAGCGCTTGGCGCCGCCGCCGGCCTGTGCTGCGCTGGTCCGCTTCCGGCGGGCGGCCGGCTTCACGAGCTCGGGCTCGACCAGCTGTCCGACCGTGGTGCAGCGGATATCCAGGTCCACGTGCGAGTCCGGCTCGATCGTCACGTTCCACGTGCAGGAGATCTCGGTCTGCTCGTACAGGCGCTCGAAGCCCTCCTCCGAATTCGCGATGGCGTAGATCGGCTTGGCAGAGGCCTCGGCCGGCGGGTCGATCGCCATCGTGATGTCGAAGCGTCGCATCTCGGAATGCACAAGGATCTCGGCCACGTTGCGGACGCCTTCAAGAGGCTTGCCCGGCGTGGTCTTGCGTGTCCCCAGGGTCAACAGGTCGCCCACGTTCGCCTCGCCGACGAACGCAACGTTCGAGACGCTGGTGAACCGGAGCTCGATCGTCTCTTCGCCCTCATTGCGCAGGCGGTACCGCACGCCCGCGGCCAGACCCTCGTCCGCGATACGAATGTCCTTGCGGATCCCAAAGCCTGGGACGCTCGCGAGGGCGCGCGCCGGTGGCTCGAGGATGAGGCTCACGGTGCGCGCCTCGCGCTGCGGGGTGAGCTGATACGGGAACGCGTGCAGGCTCACCGGCTCGTCGCGGCCGACCTGGAAGCTGTCCTGGAAGAACGCACGACGGGCATCGTCGTATTCAAGGAGCTTGACCAGACCGCGCTCCTTGGCCCGCACGACGTCGTGGATCGACTTCGCGTCCTTGTCGCCGGTCTTTCCGATCTTGAGCTTGCCGGCCTTCTCGGCGCGGCGGAGGACCTCGTGCTCGGCTTCAGGACGTCGCGCCATCGTGTCGATGAGGTTGGCGGCCGGGGCGTAGACGTCCCACTCGATGATCGCGCCGCCCTCGACGTGCACGAAGACCGCGCCGGCGTTGCCGCGGAAGATGTACTCGTCGTGTCCGTCCACGTCGTAGTCGCGCTGTTCACCCGACGCGACCCGCCGTTCGGCGAGCAGACGCTCGGCGCGCAGCAGCGAGCCGTACGCGTCGGCGCGAAGGTGCGGCAGGTAGAGCCCGCCGAACACGCCGTGCCAATACACATCATTGGTCTGCGCCCGCCAGAGGTTCTGCTGGGCCTGCCGCACCTCGGGCGAGGCGTCGAGGATGCTGCGGCGGGCGAGCTCCTCCGACACGATGAGCATCCGCTTGTGCAGCGCGTTCGCCTCCGGGTACTTCGCCAGGAAGTTCCGCCACGGCGGCAGCGCGATGAGCCACGAGAGATCGTCCTTCAGCGAGTTCCGGGCCTGCGCGAATCGCCGAGCCGCGCTCGCGTCGAGCGACCACTCCCCCATCTCGTGATAGGTGCCGCCCGGGATGTACACGCGCCGTGACGGCTTCTGGAAGATCCAGGCGTCCTCGAGGGTCGTGGTCTCGAGGAAGTCGGCCTGCGCGATCTGGGTGAAGAAGTCCTCGAGCCAGCCGTCCTTGTGCACGCGCTGGAAGGTGCCCGGCCATGCGCCGAACTTCTCTCCGTCATCCGCGTACACGACGAGCTTCGCGCCGGCGGCCTGCCGCTCGCGCAGCTCCTTCATGGTCTGGCTCACATCACGGAACGGGATGAGATACCGGAGCCGGGTGTTCGCCGGATAGAGAACGAGCGGGAAGCCCTGGTCCTCGGTGATGAACGATTCGCCCAGCTCGTCGCGCCGGAGGCCGGCCTGGAGGAAATGCTCCTCGTCGAGCACGGTGTACGCGACGCCGGCCTCAGCGAGGACGGACGGCAGGTGCGGCTCCCAGACGCGCTCGGTCAGCCACGCCCCAAGCGGACGGCGGCCGAAGATCGCGGCGACGCGGTCCGTGAGCGAGCGGATCTGCCCGACAGCGTCGCGGCGCGGGATGCCCACGAGGATGGGCTCGTGGTAGCCGCCCGACAGGAGCTCGATCTGACCGCGCTTCACCAGATCGGCGAGATCGCCGATGACGTCCGGCCGGTTCGCCTCGAGCCAGTCGAGCAGTGGGCCGGAGAAGTGGAGCGTCGCCTTTACTTCGGGGTGCCGATAGAGCGCGGCCACGAGCGGCGCATAGGCGCGCTCGGCCACGTCCGCGAACACATGTGGGAAGTTCCCCGCCGGCTGGTGCTGGTGGAAAACCAGCGCCAAACGCAGCTTGTCAGTCACTTGGAGGCATTCTACCAAATTTCGTAGCGACGTACGCTCTGCGTACAAATAGGGCCCTGGTTTGTTTGGATTGTCGACAACACGCGCACTTCCCGTCACACTTTGGGTGTGATCGGTCGCCTCCTGCTGCTTGCCGCGGTGGTCCTGGCAGCCGCCGTGGTCGTGGTGCTCGCGCTCCAGCCAGGGCCGGTCGCCGTTCCGCCATCGACCCCCCCGCGGACATCACCGCCGGCGGCAACGGCGAGCCTCGCCCTCTCTTCGCCCACTCCGCCGCCCACTCCGTCACCGACGGCGAGCGCGTCGCCGAGCCCGATCCCGACGGGATCGGCCCCGCCGGCGGCCTGCCCGGCCCAGAACGGTGGCGATCCGAGCGCCCAGGCGCAGCTCGTCGCGATCCGGACGGCCCATCAGCCCGGCCTCGATCGCGTGGTCTTCGAGTTCGGGCCTTCGGGCGTGCCGGCCGGCGTCTACGGGCTGCCGCTCTACGACATCGCCGCGGTCAGTCAGTTCATCGGTGGCGGGAGCGGACGGCCGGTCCCCGTCGATGGGAACGCGTTCCTGCAGGTGCGTTTCCGGAACGCGTCGACCGTCGACCCGGCCACCGGGAAGCAGACCTTCACCCAGACCGAGCTCCACCCCGGGCTCCCGCTCGTCCGCACGGTGAAGCTCATCGACGACTTCGAGCGGATCATGACCTGGGGACTGGGCCTCGAGCGCCTCGCCTGCGCCAAGGTCAGCGAGCTTGCGAGCCCCGCGCGCCTCGTGGTGGACCTACCGACCCCGCCCTGAGATAATCAAGTCTCCAAAGCCGCGTAACAGGGGGAGCGTTCCTGCATGGCTGAAGCACCGAAGCTCGAAGTCCGTTCGCGCGTCATCCTCGGCAAGAAGGTCGGGCGGCTGCGCCGTGAGGGGCGCCTGCCTGGCGTGATCTTCGGGGGCCACATCGACTCGGCGCCGGTCGAGACCGACACCGCGTCATTCCAGAAGGGCTACCGCCGCTGGGGCCAGACGACCCTGCTCTCCCTGACCGGTCTCGACGGCGGCGAGGTACCCGTGCTCGTGCACGACGTTTCGCGCGAGCCGCGCACCGGCTCCCTCCTGCATGTCGACTTTGTCCGCGTTTCCCTTACCGAGAAGACCCACGCGGTCGTGCCGCTCCACTTCGGCGGCGAGTCGCCGGCGGTCAAGACGTACGGCGGGGTCATGGTCCATGCGCTCTCCGATGTCCGCATCGAGGCGTTCCCGCAGGACATCCCGCACCAGATCGAGGTCGACCTCTCGAAGATCGAGCAGATCGAGGACACCCTCTACATCCGCGACCTCGTCATCGATGCATCGAAGATCCAGATCCTGAATGACGCCGATGCGGTCGTCGCGAAGGCCGTCGCGCCGCGCGCCGTGGAAGAGGTCAAGCCCGTTGCCGCTGCCGCGGAGGCCGAGGCTGTCGAGGGCGAAGCCGCTGCCGAAGGTGCCGCGCCTGCGGCCGGTGCGGCGGCCGGTGCCGCAAAGGGTGCCGCGCCAGCCGCGAAGGGTGCCGCGCCAGCCGCGAAGGGCGCGCCTGCGGCCGACGCGAAGAAGAAGGGCTAGCCAGACTCCCGAAAGCGCTCGATCTTCGCGTCCGGGAACGGGTTGTCCGAGCGCTCGAGACTGCGCAGCTCCACGAGGTCCGCAGCGGTCCCTCGCGCCGCGAGCTCGAGCGATCGATGGAGTCGCAACGCGTGCGAGCGGAACCGCTCCGTCGCGTAGTCCGACGCCTGTCCGGTCGTGACGAGGAACGGCCAGTCGCTCGACTCGAGCAGGAGCAGCTCCCGCAAGGCGTGATCGGCGGCGCGCCTCCGCAGCTCGTCCTTCGGCGGATCGTCGGCAAGCGCGCGGACCCGCGCCGCCCCGCTGCGGATCCCATCCCACATCCATTCGGTCTGTGGAGCGATCCACGTCGAGTGATCGTTGTTCTTCCCCCACGAGCCCTCCAATAAGGCGATGCGCTCGCGCGGAGGCTCGGCCGCGAGCCGGCCGGCCGCGGTCGTCGAGATGTCGCCGAGCGCACGGAGGGCGAGCCCGAGCCACTCGACGCCCTCGAACCACCAGTGTCCAAACAGCTCGCAGTCGAACGCCGTCACCAGCAGGCCGTCACGGCCGGTCGTCGCGCGATGCGCCGCGAGCTCGGCGCGAACGGACGCCGCGAAGTGTTCGGCGTGCACGCGCGCCCGCTCGGCGGCCGCGGCGACCACGTACTCGGACTTGGCACCGAGGTCGACGGTCGGGCCGCTCACGCGCCAATAGCGAAGGCCTGACCGATCGTCCTTCCGGTGGAACTCCCGGTAGAACGGGTCACCCGGATAGCCCTGCGCCGCCGACCACACCTGCCCGGAGACCTCCGGATGACGCGCGATCACAGCGACGGTCGAGTCCGCGACGAGATACGGGCGGAAGAGATCGACCGTCTCATCGCTGATGGTTTCCTTCCGGACGACGATCGGCGTCGGGCCACCACCGCCCGACCAGCGGTCGGCAGGTCGTGCGCGGAACCGGCTCGCCACCGGTCGGACCTCGCGGCCACGCATGAGCGCCGCGTCGGTGAAGAAATAGGTCATGCCGTGCCGCTCGAGCGCGCGCTCGAGTCCGGGCCGGTACGCGCACTCAGGGAGCCAGATGCCGGTGGGCTCGAGACCCGTGAGCCGGGCGGTCGACGCGGCGCCGATCGAGAGCTGCGCTTCGATGGAGCGCGCATCCAGGAGCGGCAGATATCCGTGCGTCGCCGCCGACGTGAGGAGCTCGACCTCACCGGTCCGGGCAAGGTCGGCGAACGCGCGCACGATGTCGGTCCCGAACCGATCCACGAAGGCCTGCTTCGACCGCGTGTATGAAGCCCGATAGAACTCCGCGACGGACTGGCGCGCCGCATCGCCCGCGACGCCAAAGTCCCAGGCATCGAGCTCCGCCCGGTGGATCTGGTCATCGACGTAGATGCGGAACCGCGCGCGGATGTCCGGGTCCGCGAGCTGCTCGAGGAGCGCGGGGGTCAGGCCGATCGTTACGCGGTAGCGCACGCCCTCAGCGCGCAGGTCGTGCAGCAGGACGAGGAGCGGGAGATACGTGCCGAGGATCGCCTCATGGACCCATTCCTCCCCATGCGGCCACAGGCCGGCGCCACGGACGTACGGCAGATGCGAATGGAGGACCAGGGCATAGGCGTCAGGCACGCCAACGAGCCTAGGTCACGCACCTGGAGCGGCGCGCAGCTCGAACAGTGTGACGACGAAGAGCGCGGCCATGGTCGAGTCCACGACCTCGCACCACGGACAGATGGCGTGGATGACGAAGACCTCGAGACCGGTCAGGTACGCGGCGAAGATCGTGCCGGCGAGCGTGATGCCGAACAGGGCGGTCAGGGTCCACACCGGAGCATCGGCCCGAAGTCGGAGCGTTGCGAGCGTCGTCGCCGCCACGAAGGCGGCGAGCCCGATGAGCGCCACCGGCCAACCGGCGAGCTCGGCGTATTGGCTTGCCTGCACGGTCTCGCAGCCACCCACACCGAGGCACAGCGCGAGCTGTCCCGAGTAGTGGACCCAGGTCAGGTATGCGGAGATCGCCGACCCGACGACAGCGAGGGCGAACGCCGACCGACGGCGGACGGACATCACTTGATGAGCGGGTCAATGATCGCCCGAAGCTGCTCGAACGACAGAGTCCCCTCGATCTT
>JANXXG010000350.1 GCA_025350745.1 Chloroflexota bacterium
CTCGGCTAGGCTCCGACCGTGGACCAACGCCATGAATGACGCGTTCCGGCAGCAGCTTCGTGACGAGCTCGCCGGCATCCGGGCGGGCGGTCTGTATAAGGACGAACGGGTCATCGCGACGGCCCAGGGATCGCTCGTCCGGCTTGAGACCGGCGGAGACGTGCTCAATTTCTGCGCGAACAACTATCTCGGGCTCTCGAACGACAGCCGGGTGGTGGCGGCCGCGCACGCCGCCCTCGACCGGTGGGGCTACGGGATGTCCTCCGTCCGGTTCATCTGCGGGACGCAATCGATCCACCAGGAGCTCGAGGGGCGCCTCACCGGTTTCCTCGGCACGGAGGCCACGATCCTCTACGGCTCGTGCTTCGACGCGAACGGCGGGCTGTTCGAGACGCTCCTCGGTGCGGAGGATGCGGTCATCTCAGATGCCCTCAACCACGCGAGCATCATCGACGGCGTCCGCCTCTCGAAGGCCCGGCGGTTCCGGTATGCGAACAACGACATGGCCGACCTCGAACGCCAGCTCGCGGCTGCCCGCGACTGCCGCCGCCGGCTCATCGCGACCGACGGCGTGTTCTCGATGGATGGGGTCGTCGCCGACCTGCGCTCCATCTGCGACCTCGCCGATCGGTACGACGCGCTCGTCATGGTCGACGACTCGCACGGGGTCGGGTTCATGGGTCCGGGTGGCCGCGGCTCCCACGAACATGCCGGCATGGTCGGGCGGATCGACATCCTCACCGGCACGCTCGGCAAAGCGCTCGGCGGGGCCTCCGGCGGCTACACCAGCGGGCGCCGCGAGATCATCGAGTACCTCCGCCAACGGTCGCGCCCATACCTCTTCTCGAATGCGCTGATGCCCGCGATCGCCGCGACCTCCATCGCGGTCCTCGATCTGCTGGAGACCGCCGGCGACCTGCGCGAGCGCCTCTTCGCGAATGCCCGTCAGTTCCGGGCGGGCATGAGCGCGAACGGCTTCCGGCTCGCCGGCCGCGACCACCCGATCGTGCCGGTGCTGCTCGGCGATGCGGCGCTCGCCGCGGCGATGGCCGATCGCCTGCTCGCGAAGGGGATCTACGTCATCGCGTTCTCGTACCCCGTCGTGCCCAAGGACGGCGCACGGATCCGGGTCCAGCTGACGGCGGCGCATACGCCGGAGCAGGTCGACCGGTCGATCGAAGCGTTCGCCGCGGTGGGCCGGGAGCTGGGCGTCATCTGATGCGCGCGCTGGTGAAAAGCAGGGCCGAGCCCGGTCTATGGATGGAGGAGGTCGCTCGACCGTCGATCGGCCCGAACGATCTCCTCGTGCGGGTGCACCACACCTCGATCTGTGGGACTGACCTGCACATCTGGAATTGGGATCACTGGGCCCAGGAGACCGTCCCCGTCCCGCTCGTGATCGGTCACGAGTTCGAAGGCGCCATCGAAGAGATCGGCAGCGAAGTGACCGGCTTCACCGTGGGCGCGCGGGTCGCGGTCGAGGGCCATGTGACGTGCGGCCACTGCCGCAACTGTCGCGCCGGTCGACGGCACCTCTGTCGCAACACCGTCGGCATCGGCGTGCAGCGCGACGGGGCATTTGCCGAGTACGTCGCCGTGCCAGCCGTGAACGCGTACGCGCTTCCGCCGGGGATGCCCGATGAGATCGGCTGTTGCCTCGATCCGCTCGGGAACGCCGTGCACAGCGCGCTGTCGTTCGACCTGGTGGGGGAGGACGTGCTCATCACCGGTGCCGGACCGATCGGCGTGATGGCGGCAGCGGTCGCACGGTTCGCCGGCGCGCGCTACGTGGCGGTGACGGACAGCAATCCGTACCGGCTGGAGCTTGCGCGCAGGATGGGCGCGACGCTGGCTGTCGACTACACGAAGACGGACCTTCCGACGACGATGCGCGACCTCGGGATGCAGGAAGGCTTCGATGTCGGCCTTGAGATGTCCGGCAGCGGCGACGCGTTGCGCTCGATGTTGGCGGCAATGAGCCACGGCGGCCGGGTCGCCCTTCTCGGGATCCCGGACGCCGAGATCCCGATCGACTGGACGCTCGTCATCTTCCGCGGCCTCACCCTGAAGGGCATCTACGGTCGCGAGATGTTCGAGACCTGGTATCGGATGGGCGCGATGCTGCAGAGCGGGCTCGACATCGCGCCGATCATCACGCACCGTTTTCCCGCGGCGAGCTACGCGGAGGCCTTCGCGGTGGTCCGCTCCGGCGAATGCGGCAAGGTGGTCCTCGACTGGCGGGCGTAGCCGGTGGACCGACGGGTACTATCCAACGCAGCGCGGGAGGGTCATGAATGCGTGGTCTGAATCTGGGAATTGCGACTGTTCTTGCGACGGCCATCGTCATGGCCGCGTGCGCGCCGGCGGCACCGACCGGACAGGGTGGGACGACCGGCCAGCCCAAGCGCGGCGGCACGCTGATCCTCGCGCGCCAAGGTGAGGTCACGAACCTAGACCCCCACAAGGTGCCGGCGTTCACCTCTGCCCGCGTCTTCGAGCTCGTCTACAGCTATCTCATGCGCCTCGATGAGAACCTTGGCGTGCAGACCGACCTCGCGGAGTCGGTGACGACGTCGTCGGATGGCAAGACCGTCACGGTCAAGATCCGCACCGGTGTGAAGTTCCACAACGGGGACCCGCTCACGAGCGCGGACGTGAAATACACCTTTGAGCGGATCATCGACCCGAAGACCGCGGCCGTCGCGCGGTCGTTCTTCGCCGACGTTGACACGATCACCGCGCCCGATGCGACGACGGTCGTGTTCAATCTGAAAGCCCCGAACGCCGCGCTCCTCGCGTACATGGCCCATCCGAACACCGGCATCGTCTCGAAGAAGCTTGGCGAGGCGAGCGCGGACCTCTCCAAGAAGGAGACGGCCATCGGCTCCGGGCCGTTCAAGCTCGCTGAATGGGTTCCCGACAACTTCATGCGGTTCGAGGCGAACAAGGACTACTACGTGGCGGGCCAGCCATACCTGGACGGCATCCGGATCAACGTCGTTCCGGACGAATCCGCGATCACCGCCGCCCTTCGCACAAAGGCCGCTGACTTCGGCATCGTCGTAGACGCGAAGGTCGCCCGCACGATGCGCGGCGAGAGCGGGATCACGCTCGATGCCAAGCCGAGCCTCAGCTACAACCTCCTGTTCGTGAACACGAAGCGCAAGCCGTTCGACAACCTGAAGGTCCGCCAGGCGATGGCCTACGCGATCGATCGAAAGGCGATCATCGACGCGGTCGCGTTCGGTGAGGGCGAGCAGACCGGC
>JANXXG010000399.1 GCA_025350745.1 Chloroflexota bacterium
TCCCAGGCGCATGTCCTGGTCACGCAGCTGGCCGATCGTCTCCCGTGGTGACCCCGGTCACACGGAGCAACCGGGAGACGTCGGCCAACGGACCGGACAGCTCCTCCCCACGCTCGCGGTCCATAAGACCCCGCATCGCCTCCCGGATGGGCTTTCCCTCGAACAGGACGCGATAGGTCTCCGCGGCGATCGGCATGTCGATGCCCTTCGCCGCCGCGAGCGCGTGGATCGCTTCCGTCGTACCGATTCCTTCCGCGACCTGCCCGCCCAGCCGGATCGTGATGTCCGCGAGAGATGCGCCCTTCGCGAGCATCTCGCCGACCGTCCGGTTCCGCGAGTGGGTGCTGGTGCACGTGGCGATGAGGTCCCCGAATCCAGCGAGCCCGGCGCAGGTGAGCGGGTCGGCGCCGCAGCTCCAGGCGTACCGCGCGATCTCGGCCAGGCCACGGGTCATGAACCCCGCCTTCGCGTTCACCCCGTAGCCCATCCCGTCGATCGCGCCCGCACCGAGCGCGACGACGTTCTTGAGCGCTCCGCAGAGCTCGACCCCGACCACATCATCGTTCGTATAAGCGCGGAACATCGGCGTGCCCAGGAGCGCTTGGAATGCCAGCGCCGTGTCGCGGTCGGTCGACGCAACGACCGTCGGCGCGGGCAGGCCGGAGGCGATCTCCCGCGAGATGTTCGGACCGGAGAGCACCGCGACGCGCGCCGCAGGCATCACGTCGGCCCAGACCTCGCTCATCCGTCGCGCGTCGTCTGGGGTGAGCCCCTTGGTGGCGGAGCAGAGCCGATGCGCGGCCCGCAGCAGTGGCGCGACCTGGTCGCGTAGTGCCCGCACGCCCTGCGCCGGTGCCGCAACGACGAGCGCCTCGGACCGGAGCGCGAGCTCCAGGTCTGCGGTCACCGTCACGCTGTTCGGGATCTTGACCCCCGGCAGGTACCGCGCGTTCTCGCGGCGGGCCGCGATCTCCGCGGCGCGAGCGGCATCGCGGGTCCACAGCACGACGGAACGGCCACCGTCGCGCGCCAGGATCGTCGCGAGCGTCGTCCCCCAGGACCCGGCCTGGAGGACCGCTACATCCGCTGCGATGCGCTTTGGCCGAGCCGCGGCTCTTGTCCGCGGACGATCCGATCGATGTTCGAGCGGTGCCGGAGCACGACGATCGCACCAGCCACGAGGATGAACCCGAACACGGCCCAGTGGAACGAGAGATATCCCGTCGCCACGAAGAGGCCGTAGCCGAGCACGGCCCCCGCCACCGAGGCGAGCGAGCTCACGCTGACCATCCGGGTGATGGCGAGCGCAAGCATGAAGGCGACGACCGCCCCGAGCCACGCCGGAGTCGCGATGAAGAGGAGCGCGCCGAAACCGGTCGCCACTCCGCGCCCGCCGCGGCGCTCAAGGAACGCGGGCCAGCAATGGCCGGCGACAGCGGCCACCGCGGCGAGCGCAGCGGCGATGCTGCGCAGATCGCCGGGACCGGCCACGATGGCCGTCGCGATCCACACCGCCGCCGCACCTTTCAGGATGTCGAGGACGGCGACGAGGAGCGCCGCGCCGAGGCCGAGCGCCCGGAACGTGTTCGTGGCGCCGGTCGAACCCGATCCGACGGTCCGAAGGTCGACGTTCCGGTACAGCTTCCCGACGAGGTAGCCGCTCGAGATCGAGCCGATGGCGTAGCCGATCAGCCCGCACGCGACGATGCGGACCAGCTCCATCAGTCGCGGGCCCCGCGGAACTGCAGCCGGATCGGCGTCCCGGCAAAGGGGAACTTCTCGCGAAGCTTGTTCTCCAGATACCGCTGGTAGGAGAAGTGGACGAGATCAGGACGATCGACGAAGAACACGAACGTCGGCATGTGCGTATCCGCCTGGGTCACGTGATGGAACCGCACCTCTTTGCCGCGAACGGTCGGTGCCGGGTGCGAGCCGAGCGCATCGACGAGGATCCGGTGCAGCTCCGCGGTCGGAACATGCGTGTGGCGGCTCTCGACCACTCGGACCGCGTCGGCGAAGGCCTCCTTCACGTTCCGGCCGTTCTTCGCGGACACGAAGTGATGCGTCAGCCAGGGGGCGAAGTGGAACTCGCGGGCGACGTCCGCCCGAAATCGTTCGGTCGTTTCCATGCCGCGGTCGACAGCATCCCACTTGTTGATGGCGAGTCGCGCGCGGTGGTCAGCGAGATCCCCGGGACGACGCGCGACACCGTTGACACGGTCCTCGAGCGTGATGGCAAGCGGATCCTGCTCGTCGACACCGCCGGCATCAGGCGCCGTGGCAGCATCGA
>JANXXG010000403.1 GCA_025350745.1 Chloroflexota bacterium
GAGATCCAGCGGAACGCGCTGGCGCGCGACGCGGCGGCCTACCGCTCCGACGTCGCTGCAGCGGGCGCATACAACCAGCAGCTCACGGCCGATGTCGCGACGAAACAGACCAACGATTACGTGGTGAACAAGGCCCGCGACTACGGGTACGTGCTGCCGGGCGAGACGCTCATCGGCGTGCAGCACGACGTGACGCCGGCGACCATCCTCGCGAACGCGCCGAGCGCGTCGCGTGCGCAGAAGTGGATCGCGCTGTTCTTCGGTGCGCGCTGAGCTCTGTTGAGAGTCGTGCGCAAGTCGTGCGGCACGATGATCGCTCAGCCCTTAGCATGAGCAACGCGGGATGGAGCAGCGGTAGCTCGTCGGGCTCATAACCCGAAGGTCCTAGGTTCGAATCCTAGTCCCGCAACAGAATGCCCGGTCAGTTTGATCGGGTGTTTTCTTGTCCGGGTCCTATTGCCACGACGTTGCGAGTTGTGTACCAAAGCAAGCGTGCCGAACACCGATCCGGAGAAGCGGCGCGCCTGTCAGCGCGAGTACATCCGCCGCAACTACGAGCGCCATCTCCAACACTCCCGCGATGCGATGCGTCGCTGGCGGAAGAACAATCCGCAGGCTCGAGCGGCGCGCGATCGCGCCTACAAGGCTCGTCACAAGGAACAGGTCAACGCGAGCCACGTCCGCCATCGGAAGAAGCACCCGGAGCAACGCCTTGCTATCTCACGGCGGCGGCGAGCGCGTGAGTTGGGAGCGACCGGCAACTACACCGTCAGTGAGTGGCTCGTGCTGCTCGAGTACTACGACCAACGGTGTGGATATTGCGGCGACGGCGGACGAATGCAGGCGGATCATCGCGTGCCGCTCTCCCGGGGAGGGAGCCACAACATCACTAACATCATGCCGGCCTGCGGTCCGTGTAATCGGCAGAAGGCGACCATGACTGACGTGGAGTTTCGCCAGCGTCAGACGATCGTGGCCGTGAAGCGGCGTAAAATCATCCACCGAGCGGCTGGGTAGCTCAGCTGGCCTAGAGCAGTCGACTCATAACCGACAGATCGTGGGTCCGAATCCCACCCCAGCCACCGTTGAAGACGTCGCGAATGATCCGCGCATCGGTCCTCGCGTTCGTGCGTGAGCACGACCTCCTGCCACCCGGCCCGCTGATCGTCGCGGTCTCCGGCGGCACCGACTCGGTCGCGCTGCTCGTTCTCCTGAGCAGCCTCGCGCCTGACCTTGGCCTCGATCTCCACGTCGCGCACTTCGACCATCGGCTGCGCCCCCGCGCGTCCGCCAAGGACGCCCAATTCGTCGCAGACCTCGCCCAGCAGCACGGCGCGACCATCCGCCTCGGCCGCGCGGACGCGGCACCCAAGAGCGAGAACGATGCCCGGGAGCTCCGCTACGCGTTCCTGCGCCGCGCCGCGCGCGAGATCGGCGCGACGCTCATCGCGACGGGCCACACCCGCGACGATCAGGCCGAAACGGTCCTCCTGCACGCGACGCGGGGGAGCGGGCTCGCGGGTCTGGCCGGCATGCGCCCGAGGCGCGATGACATCGTCCGGCCGCTGTTGACCATCGGTCGCGCCGAGACCGCCGCGATCTGCGCCGACGCGAAGATCGCGCCGCGCGAGGACGCCTCGAACCGCGACCTGGCGTACGCGCGCAACCGGATCCGACACAAGGTGCTGCCCGAGCTCGAGCGCATCAATCCACAGGTGCGTGCGGCGATCGCCCGGCTCGCGGACGCGGCGGCGATCGTCGCCGACGAGGGCAGCGCCGCGGCCGAGCGCGTGCTGACGAACGCGATGGCCGGCGACCGCATCGATCTGGAGCGGCTGGCCGGGCCACATCGGGATGCCGCCCTCGCGCTCGCGTGGCAGCGGTCTATCGGCCGACCGCTCTCGGCCCGCCAGCGCACGGCCCTGGGTGCCCTCGCCGACGCGCGGTCCGGGAGCGCGGCGTTGGACCTGCCGGGCGGCCAAGCGCTCCGTCAGTACGACATGCTCCGTTTCGCGGCCGCGGGTACGGCTGCCGCGTCCCAGATCCCGGATATCCCGGGGGAGCAGCGCCTGGACCTCGACCGACCGGTGGACTGGGCGGGCTGGACGCTCCGCCTGCGCGCGACGGCGCCCGCGGCCGGCGACCTGGCGGTCGAGGCGCCTGACACGGATCTGGTGGTCCGATCGCGGCGGCCGGGAGATCGGCTTGGCGGCCGGCTTCGTATCAAGGTGCAGGACCTCTTCACGGACGCGAAGGTCCCGGCAGCTGAACGGGCGACGCACCCACTCGTGGCGACCGCCGCGGGCGACATCTGGTGGGTCGTCGGCCTGAAACGTGCCGAGGCGGACGTCTCCGCCGGGCGCTGGATCGAAGCCCGGCCTCCGGAAGGCCGCAGAACCAGCATCCGGCAGCACACGGGTACCATCGATAGCAGCGAGCGCGTGATGGCGGACCAGAGAGGACAGAGCCACGAACTTCGATAACCGCTTCTTCAAGAACGGGATCCTGACCTTCCTCCTCGTCCTGATGGGCGTGGCGCTCCTGTATGCGTACCGCGCGCAGAGCCCATCCGCCGCCCCTGTGCCGATCTCTCAGACGATCAGCCAGATCCAGAGCGGCCAGGTGAAGTCCGTCAACATCAACGGCGACCAGGCCGTCATCGACCTCAAGGATGGCACCACCCACCAGGTCACGACCATCGGATCGCCGAGCGATGCGTTCGAGAAGGTCCTCACCGACTACAACAGCACGCACGACAAGTCGCAGGAGATCGTCTGGAGCAAGAACAAGGAATCAGCGACCTTCGGCATCATCGGCTCGGTCCTGCTGAGCCTTCTGCCGGTCCTGCTCATCGGCGCATTCTTCATCTACATGATGCGGCAGGCCCAGGGCACGAATAACCAGGCCCTGTCGTTCGGGAAGTCGCGCGCGCGCATGTTCATCGGTAACAAGCCCGCCACGACCTTCGATGACGTCGCGGGCGTGGACGAGGCAAAGCAGGAGCTCACCGAGATCGTCGAGTTCCTGAAGTACCCGGAGAAGTTCTCGACCCTCGGAGCCCGCATTCCCCGCGGCGTGCTCCTGGTGGGCCCGCCCGGCACCGGCAAGACCATGCTCGCGCGTGCCGTCGCCGGCGAGGCAGGGGTGCCGTTCTTCTCGATCTCGGGCTCCGAGTTCGTCGAGATGTTCGTGGGCGTCGGCGCATCGCGCGTGCGTGACCTGTTCGATCAGGCGAAGCGCAACGCCCCCTGCATCGTGTTCATCGACGAGATCGACGCGGTCGGGCGCCAGCGTGGCGCCGGCCTCGGCGGCTCGCACGACGAGCGCGAGCAGACCCTGAACCAGATCCTCGTCGAGATGGACGGCTTCGACACCGGCACGAACGTCATCGTGCTGGCATCGACGAACCGCCCCGACGTCCTTGACCCCGCCCTCCTGCGGCCAGGTCGATTCGACCGTCAGGTCGTGCTCGACCGGCCCGACATCAAGGGCCGTAAGGGCATCCTCGACGTCCACGTCCGCGGGAAGCCGCTCGACAAGAGCGTCGACCTCCTCCGCATCGCGCAGATCTCACCGGGCTTCTCGGGCGCTGACCTCGCGAACGTCGTGAACGAGGCGGCGATCCTGGCCGCGCGCAAGAACCGCAAGGTCATCACGCAGATCGACTTCGAGGAAGCCCTCGAGAAGGTCTCGCTGGGGCCAGAACGGCGGTCGCGCGTCATCTCCGAGAAGGAGAAGCACATCGTCGCCTATCACGAGGCCGGCCACGCCCTGTGCTTCAAGCTCCTCACGAACACGAACCCGGTCCACAAGATCTCGATCGTGTCGCGGGGCATGGCGATGGGCGTCACCTGGTCGCTCCCGCAGGAGGACCGCTACTTCCGCACGAAGCGCGAGTTCGAGGACGACATCGCGGCCGCGCTCGGCGGCTGGACCGCGGAGCAGCTGCACCTCGGCGGCGACGTCACGACCGGGGCCTCGAACGACATCGAGAAGGCCACCGGGATGGCCCGTCACATGGTCACGAAGTACGGCATGAGCGAGAAGCTCGGGCCCCTCCAGTACGGCAAGACGGACGAGCTCATCTTCCTGGGCCGGCAGATCCAGGAGGAGAAGAACTACTCGGAGGAGACCTCCAAGCTCATCGACAGCGAGGTCCACGAGATCGTGGATCGGGCCCGCCGGCGGGCCCACGATCTCCTCACCCAGTACCGGAGCCTGCTGGACGCCGTCGTCGAGCGACTCATCGCCCAGGAGACCCTCGGCTCGGAAGAGTTCAACAACCTCGTCGACGGGCACCTTGGCCAGACGCCGGTCGCCGCCGCCACGACGGGCAGTGGTACCGGCGCGACGCCGCCCGGCGGCCTCCCGGCTGGCGCGCCCGAGCCAAAGCGGCGGCCCGACGAGG
>JANXXG010000417.1 GCA_025350745.1 Chloroflexota bacterium
CGTCCGGGTGCTCCGCGGCGGCCACGTCGGGTTCGCGTACACGAGCGACCTTTCCCCCGCGGGCATCGAGGAGTGCGTCACGTCGTCGCGGGACATCGCCTCGGTGACCCAACCCGATCCGGACGTCTCGATCGCGACGAAGAAGATCGAGAGCCCCGATCTGGGCCTCTATGAGTCGGGCATCGACGATCGCACGGTCGCCGAGCGCACCCTGGTCGCCGTGGCCGTCGAGCGCGCGGCGAAGAACGCCGACCCGAGGATCAGCGGCTTCCGCAAGACGACGTATAGCGACGGCTCTCTCACGACGATCGTCGCGACGACCGCCGATGTGCGGGGCTCGTATCGCGAGACCTATTTCAGCGTCGGTACATCAGCCGTCGCGTCGGAGGGCGAGGACCGGCAGATCGGGTATCACGGCGCGGCGAAGCGGCAGTTCGCTCTCGTGGACCCCGAGGACGTCGGCCGCGTCGCCGCTGAGCGGGCAATAGGCAAGCTCGGCGCGAGGCCGTTCAAGACCCAGACGCTGCCGATCGTCCTCGACCCGTTCATGGGCATGTCCCTGCTGGGCGCGCTCATCCCGCTGTTCTCCGCCGACGCGGTGATCAAGGGAAAGAGCCTCTTCGCCGGCAGGTCGGGCACTGCGGTCGCGAGCAGCGAGGTGACCATCGTCGACGACGCGCGCACGCCCGGCGCGCTGCGGACGGCGCCCTTCGACGGTGAGGGAGTCGAGACCACCACCCGCACCCTGGTCGATGGGGGCGTCCTCATTGGATACCTCTCGTCGCTGAAGACGTCCAAGAAGCTGGGGCAGGCGCCCACCGGGAACGCCCGTCGTGGCTCCTACGCGGCGCCGAGCCGGATCGGCGCAGCGAACTTCCACCTGCGGCCCGGCACCACGGGGCCTCTGGAGCTGGTGGCCGGGCTCATGCGATCGCTGCGGATCACCTCACTGCTGAACCTGCACACCATCGATCCGATCTCCGGAGAGTTCTCGCTCGGAGCGACTGGCGACTACCTGGAGAATGGCGAGCTCATGTACCCGGTGCAGGGGATCACGATCGCCGGGAACCTCACGTCGCTGCTGTCATCGATCACCGGCGTGGCCAACGATCTGGTCTTTGGATCATCCGGTATCGGAAGCCCCACGTTCGTGATCTCCGAGCTGTCCATCGGCGGGGCCTGAGCATGAATGCGTTCGACGAGGCGGCGGCCTGACCAAGCTGCTGCGTGACATCGGACCGCTTCGGTTCGGCGAGGGTCACGAGTGCAGCTTTCCGGCAGCGTTGGCCGCAGCCACGAAGACCGAATACGACTGGCTGATGGGCTGCTCGGGCGCCGCGTTCGACGTCACGATCGACCTCGCGGGCTTCGACCCGATGTCCGCGTCGCCGCGCGATCCCGGGACCCTGGACCTTGCAGCCCGCGCGGCCGGCGTTCGGCTCGACGACGTACCCCCTCCGTACGACGACGATCTGCGGGAGCTCGTCGGCTCGCGCATCCGCGAAGCCATCGATGACAAGATGCCACCGCTCGTCCGGGGCGCGGTCGGCCCGTCGGAGTACGGCCTCATCGTCGGGTACACCGACAACGAGCGCTTCCTCGTGCGGACCTTCTTCGACAAGGGCGACAAGCCCGGGGAGATCGGCTGGCCAGATTTCATGGACGCCGAGCATGGCGCGCCGGTGTTCCTGGACGTGGATCGGGACGGACCTGGCGACCGCGCGTCCTTGGCAAAGGCCGGCTTGGACGCGGGGATCGCGCGCGCTGCCGCCTCCGAGGAGGCGCTGACCGGCTGGGCGGCCGCGCTCCGCGACGACGCGCGCTGGGCGGACGCGAAGCACGCGGGCACGGCGGCGTTCGCCGACCACGCGATGCGCGTCGTGCTCGCCGACAAGCGGCGCGCGGCCGGCCGGTTCCTGCGCGGCCTGCGCTCGCTCTTCACGACACCCGGTGGCGACCTGCTACGGGCGGCCGAGTCGTACGGCTATGTGGTGGATGCGCTCGACAAGCTCGGCACGAAGCCATTCGACCCGTCGGTCGCGATGCGCTTCATCGATGCCGGCCACCGCCGCGGGATCGCGAAGGCGCTGGACGGCGTGCTCGGCCACGAACGGGAGGCCCACGACGCGCTTCGGGCCGCTCGTGCGACCATCCGCTGATGGACGACAGGCTTGCGGCGCTGATCCTCGGTCTCGTGCAGGGGCTGACGGAGTTCCTGCCGGTCAGCTCGACAGCTCACCTCATCCTCGTATCGGACGTTCTGAAGCTCGACGCTGAGAAGTTCGGA
>JANXXG010000012.1 GCA_025350745.1 Chloroflexota bacterium
GGAGCGCGGCTCCTCTACACCGCGCTGCCAAAGAGCGTCGCGAAGATGATCGGCGAGCAGCTCCGCGCGGCCGGCGTGGAAGGTGGGCCGCCCGGCGACTTCGGGGTACCGGATGAATTGGTTGACATCCGTGCCGACGTGAGCACGTTCGCCGAGCCGAAGCGGAGGGCCGTCGCCGCGCACGCGACCCAGGTCGCCGAATGGCAGGTCCATCTGTCCGACGAGCAGCGGACGAAGATGCTGTCGACGGAGTACTTCCACGTCGCCCGCGGCTCCAAGCCCGCGGGCGACGACCCGCTCGCCTAGCCCGGGGTCTGCCGCTCGAACAGGGTCCGCAGCGACGCGATCTCGCCCACGTGGGCGAAGGTCCCCTGGACCACACCCTTGTACCGCTTGGCCGTCGCATCGTCCGCAGCGCGCAGCCGCGGAATGACGTCGTCGCAGACCGCCGCCGTGTACGCGAGGAGCTGATCGGCGCGAAGCTTCGGGATCATCTCGACCTCAGCGAAGCTGTAGCCGCTGATCGCGCCGAGCCCGTCGGTCCCGATGCCCCGCGGGTCGTAGCCGGTGCGCTCGGCCCACCCGTCGGCGATCCAGTGCTGGCGTTCCGGGGCCCCGTTCTGGAGCCACATGCTCACCAGGTCGAGCCACCGCGCGATATGCCACACCGTGTCGGCGATCGAGTTGGTCTCGCGGGCCGGCCGCCAGTGGAGCGCTGCCTCCGGCGTTCCCGCCAGGTGCCGTTCGACGATGCCGCGCAGATCGACCACCCACTCGGCGAGCATCTCGCCGCGCGTGCTCATGCTGCGGCTTCCGAGGAGGCCGGCGCGCGTGCTCGCGACCGCTGGATCCGCCCGACGATCCTCCGGGTGAGGCCGTCCATCGCGGCATAGCCCGCGCCGATGCCCGTTGGCGGATTACCGGCGGGCAGCATCAGGCCCGGGAGCACCGGCGCCCAGCGCCAGATGCCCCAGCCGGTCCCGTAGAGCTCGAGCGCGAGGGTCAGCACGAAGCTCACCGCATAGAGGAGCGGGTAGCGGCCGCGGACGATGAAGCGGATGAACACGGCCCAGGTGACGAAGCCCAACAGGTCGGGGAGCGGGGCACGGAGGAGACCCCACACCATGTAGGCGGTCGCCGCGACGGTCACCCCGACGACGATGCGGCGCGCGTGTAGTTGGAGGAGCGGCAGCGAGGCCGCGCGCAGCGCCGCCAGGTAGAAGAGCCCGTGCCCCGCGGGCACGAAGAGCGGGAGATTGCCAAGGCGGTACCGGTAGGCGCCCCAGACGATCGACCCGATGATCTCGAGGGCAGTCGCGACGCAGACGAGCGTGACGACCTGGACCCGCACCGCGGGAGTCTGGAGGGCGAGCGCGACGGCGAGGAACAGCCATGCGGTGGCCGAGAGCAGGAGCTGCTGGCCGGCGTCGCTCGCGCTGTCGAGCGGAAGCGCGACGAGCCAGTACCCGGTGAACGCGCCGACGAACGCGAGCGAGCCGCGGGTCGTCACTCGACCCGGATCGTCTTGATCTTGTCGCCGATGACGACCTTGTCCGCGACGTCTTGGCCGCTGATCACCTGGCCGAAGTTGGTATACGCGCCGTTGAGATTCAAGCAGTCGCCGATGCAGATGTAGAACTGATTCAGATTACTGATCTTGATGTCGCCGCCTCGTGCGATGCCCACTGCGCCCTTCACGAACGGCAGGTCAGACAACTCGGTGCATTGATTGCCCCCACCGGTGCCGTCGCCTTTCGGGTCACCGCCCTGGATCACGAAGTTCGCGACCACGCGGTGGAACGTCAGGCCGTCGTACTGGCCCTTGTTCGAGATCGACGCGAAGTTGGAGACGGTGTTTGGTGCCTTGTCCGGCCGCAGCTGGATCACGATAGTGCCGCCTTTCTCGAGGACGATGGTCGCCTTGCTCGAGGGCTGGCCCGGCACGCTCGGACATGCGATGGTCGGCGCGGCCGTGCGGATCGCCGGTGCCGTCGCGAGCCGGGTCGGTGTCGGCGTCGGTGCAGCGGCGGTGCTGCCACAGGAGGCGGTGATCGCGAGCGCGGCGAGCAGCGCGAGCGCCTTCATCCGATCGTGATCTTCTTGATCTTGTCGCCAACGCGGATGCCGTTCGCAACGTCCTGGCCGCTCGTGACCTGGCCGAAGTTCGTGTACTGATTGTTCAGCCAGGACGCGTCGGTCTTGCAGACGAACCACTGGGAATCGTTGTTCACCTTGATGTCAGGCCCGCGTGCGATCCCGGCGGATCCCTTGGAGAACGGCAGGTCGTTCAGCTCGCTCGGCATCTTCCCGCCACCGCGACCGGTGCCGTCCGGGTCGCCGCCCTGGACCACCCAGTCCTCGACGCGGTGGAACGTCTTGCCGTCGTAGAACCCGGCTTTCGCCTTCTCGACGAAGTTCGCGGCGGTCTTCGGGGCCTTGTCCGGCCGCAATGCGATGTTGAAGCTGCCGCCGCGCTCGAGCTCCACGGTGGCGTTCTGCTGATCGCTCATGGCGTACCTCTTTGTCTGATATCGCTTTCGACCATACTTGATGGCCCGATGCCCACGTATCAAGCCCCCCGCGGAATGCGGGATCTGCTTCCCGAGGAGGCCGCCGGCTTCGACCGGCTGCTCTCCGTGACGCTCGCGCGCGCCCTCCGGTACGGCTACCCCCGGATCGTGACGCCCGTCGTCGAGGATCGCGAGGTCTTCCTACGGAGCGCCGGCGAGACCAGCGATACCGCCGGCAAGGAGATGTTCGAGGTCGTGCTGCACGGCCAGCCGGGCATCGCGCTACGCCCAGAGGGCACCGCGCCGGTGGCGCGGGCGTACCTCGAGCACGGGCTCCACAAGACGCCCCAGCCCGTCCGGTTCTCCTACTGGGAGCCGATGTTCCGCGGGCAACGCCCCCAGAAGCTCCGCTGGCGCCAGTTCTGGCAGTGGGGCCTCGAGAACTTCGGGGCGGCCGAGCCGGCCGCGGACATCGAGATCATCGAGTTCACGAATGGGTTGCTCGCGGACGTCGGCCTGACCGACGTCGAGCTGAAGGTGAACAGCATCGGCGACACCACGTCGCGCGCGAAGGTGAAGGCGGCGCTCGTGGAGTACTTCTCCAAGTACCGCGACGAGCTGGACGCAGATTGCAAGGAGCGGCTCGAGGGAAGCGTGCTCCGAATATTCGATTGCAAGAATCCGCGTGACCGCGAGATCGCGGCGGGCGCGCCGAAGATCCGCGAGCTCATCTCGGATGAGGATCGGGCGCATTTCGCGGCGGTCACGGATGGCCTCGAGCGCCTCGGCATCCGCTACACCATCGACGATCGGAAGGTCCGCGGCTTCGACTACTACACCCGCACCGTGTTCGAGTTCATCCTGACGGACCCGGAGTTCACCCAGGCCGGCGACATCTCGGTGGCCGGCGGCGGACGCTATGACGGTCTCGTGCGGACGATGGGCGGTCCCGACGTCGCCGGTGTCGGCGTCGCCGGGGGTGTCGACGTGCTGTACTTCGCGTTGAAGAAACAGGGTGTGAAGATCGATGAATCCGTCAACGCTGACGTCTATGTGCTCTCCGGGGATCCTGATGACGGCGCCGACCGGCTCCAGCTCGCGACGCCATTGCGCGAGGCCGGGTTTCGCGTCGCGATCGACTACTCGAAGCGTTCGCTCGACAAGCAGCTCGAAAGCGCCGTGAAGCACGGTGCGAAGGTCGCGGTCATTCGCGGCACCGAGGAGTCGCGCGGCGGCAAGGTGATCGTGCGCGACCTCGTGGCGAAGTCTCAGCGGGTCACACGGCTTGCCGCCGTGGTGGTCGAGGTGGGGCGGCACGTACCGAAGCGCCCGCGGCCGCGACTCATCGACGAGCCCGGTGCTGCCGGCGAGACCCCGTTCCTCTCGGACCCGCGGGACTAACGATGCTCCGAACGCACACCTGCGGTGAAGTCACGCCGGCCCTCGCCGGAAAGACCGTCACGCTCGCAGGTTGGGTGAACCGTCGACGGGACCTCGGCGGCCTCACCTTCATCGACCTCCGCGACCGCTACGGCATCACCCAGATCGTCGCGAAGGCCGGCGAGCCCGCGCACGATGCGCTCGGTGCCGTCCGCAGCGAGTGGGTGATCAAGGTGACCGGCACCGTTCGCGAGCGCTCGAAGGAAACGGTCAACGCGAAGCTGCCGACCGGGTCCATCGAGGTGGCGGCGAGCGCGGTCGAGGTGATCAACGAGGCGAAGACCCCGCCGTTCTACGTGAACGAAGAAACGCCGGTCGACGAGAACCTCCGTTGGAAATACCGCTACATCGATCTGCGCCGCGAAGGCCCGAAGGAGCTCATGCGCCTGCGACACGAGGTCGTTGCCTTCATCCGGCATCACTTGACCGCGCAGGGCTTCTGGGAGATCGAGACGCCCA
>JANXXG010000042.1 GCA_025350745.1 Chloroflexota bacterium
CAGGTTGCCGGTCGGCTCGTCGGCGATGAACAGCCGTGGGTTGTGAACCAGGGCCCGCGCGATTGCGGTTCGCTGCTGCTCGCCGCCGGATAGCTGTCCGGGCAGCTGGTCCGCCTGGCCGGTCAGGCCGACCACTCGTAGCACGCGGTCGACGGCGGGGATGATCTGCCGTCGCGGAGTCCCGGTGACCTCGAGCGCAAAGCCGACGTTATCTCGCACCGTCTTGTTCGGCAGGAGCTTGAAGTCCTGGAACACGACGCCGACGAGTCGGCGCAGGTGCGGGATCTGCGAGCGACGAAGGAGCGCGACATCCTTGCCATCGACGATCACATGGCCGGTCGTCGGGAGCTCTTCGCGGATCAGCAGGCGGATGATGGTCGACTTGCCCGCACCGGAGGATCCGACCAGGAAGGCGAAGTCCCCCTGATCGATGCGCAGGTCAACGTCCTGCAGCGCAGCGGTCCCATTGGGGTAGCGCTTGCTGACGTCATCCAGGCGGATCAAATCCCTGTGTTCCCTCTCCTCAACATGCGCGCCCAGGCCACGAAAGCTTCCCTGGCATGGACCGTAACGGGGCAAGCGGGGAGGGCGCAACGGGTTTTGGTGGCGATTTCGTACTGTCTTCGCCCGTTACACGGAAGAACGTACGCCTCGCGGACAGTTCGCCGCGGTCTAGGCGGTCGTCAGTCCGAGGGCCGGCTGCGACGGGCGCGTGGTCGCGAACGTCGCGATGGACGCGATCTTCGCTTCACCGGTGGCCATTACCTTCACGCCCTGGGTCGCGCGGCCGAGCACGCGGATCTGGTCGATCGGCACGCGGATCACGACCCCGTTCGTCGAGATGAGCAGGATCTCCTCGCTCTTCTCATCGATGACCTGGATCGCCGCGACGTTGCCGGTCTTCGCCGTCACCGACGCGAGGATCACCCCCTGCCCGCCGCGGTTGTGCGTCGGGAAGTCATCGACCTCGGTCCGCTTGCCGTAACCATTCTCCGTTACAGAGAGCACCTCGGTGCGCGCGGAGACGACGCCCATGCCGATGACCTCGTCGCCCTTCGCGAGCCGGATGCCGGTGACCCCCTGGGTCTGTCGGCCCATCGGCCGCGCGTCGGTCGCCTTGAACGTAACGGCCTTGCCCTTCTTGGTCGCCAGCACGATGCGGTCCTTGTCGCCGGCACCGGCGACCCAGGCGAGCTGGTCGTCCGTACGGAGCTCGATGGCGATGAGACCGGCGCGCCGGACATTGCCGTACTCGGAGAGCGGCGTCTTCTTCACGAAGCCCTTGCGCGTCGCCATCACGAGGTATGGAGCCGTCGAGCCGTCGCGGATCGCGATGAGCGCGGAGACGCGCTCGCCGGTCTGCATCGCCTCGAGGATGTTCTGGATCGGCGTTCCTTTCGCGGTGCGGCTCGCGTCGGGGACCTCAAAGACCTTGATCGCGAACACACGGCCGCGATCGGTGAAGACATGGAGCCGGTCGTGGTTTCGCGCCACCACGAGATGGTCCACATCGTCCTCGTCACGCGTCGACATGCCGATGACCCCGCGGCCGCCGCGATGCTGGGCCTTGTACGTGGAGAGCGGCATGCGCTTCACGTAGTTGCGGGTGGACAGCGAGATGACGACATCTTCGTCGGCAACGAGGTCCTGATCGGTGAGCTCGCGGTTGAGGTCATCGAGGATCTTCGTGCGGCGGTCATCCCCATACTTCGCCGCGAGCTCGTCCATGTCCTGCTTGATGAGGAACAGGATCTTGCGCGGGTTGCCGAGGATCGACTCGAGCTCGGCGATGAGCGTGATGGTCTCGCGGTACTCGTCCTCGACCTTCTGGCGCTCGAGCCCCGTGAGCCGGCGCAGCTGCATCTCGAGGATGGCCTTCGCCTGGATCTCGGACAACGAGAACTTTTCGCGCAGGTTGGCGAGGGCGGTCTCCGGCGTCTTGCTCGCCCGGATCGTCTTCACGATCTCGTCGATGTTGTCGAGGGCGATCTTGAAGCCTTCGAGGATGTGGGCCCGATCCTTCGCCTTGCGGAGGTCGAACTCCGTCCGCCGCTTGATGACCTGCTTGCGGTAGTCGATGAAGTGCTGGAGCACGTCCTTCAGGGACAGCGTCTTGGGCGATGAGTCGACGAGCGCGAGCATGTTCAGGTTGAACGCCGACTGCATCGAGGTGTGCTTGTACAGGTTGTTCAGCACGCGTTCGTAGTTGTCGTCGCGCTTGATCTCGATGACGATCCGCATGCCGTCGCGGTCGCTCTCGTCCCTGATGTCGGAGATACCCGCCATCCGCTTCGACGTCACGAGGTCGGCGATCTTCTCGATGAGGCTCGCCTTGTTCACGGCATACGGCAGCTCGGTGACGATGATGTACTCGCGGCCGCCCTTGCCTTCCTCGCGGTTCGCCTTCGCGCGCATGAGGATCCGCCCGCGGCCGTTGGCGTAGGCACGGCGGATCGCATCGACCCGCTCGATGGCGCCGGTCTCCACATTCTTCTGCTCTTCAAAGCGGTAGATGAGGCCGCCGCCGGGGAAGTCCGGTCCGAGGACGGTCTCGCACAGGTCGTCGTTCGTGAGATCCGGGTCGTCGACGAGCCGCTTCACGGCGGTGGTGACCTCGCCGAGATGATGGGGCGGGATGTTGCTCGCCATCCCCACGGCGATCCCGGTCGAGCCATTGATCAGGAGGTTCGGCACCCGAGCCGGCAGCACCGTTGGCTGGACATGCCGGCTGTCGTAGTTCGGATACCAGTCGACGGTCTCCTTATCGATGTCGGCGAGGAGCTCCGCCGCGATCGCCGCCGGACGGGCTTCTGTGTATCTCATGGCCGCCGGTGGATCGTCGTCGATCGAGTTGTGGACGAAGATCCCGGCGGCGAGCGCGAAATTCTGGGTCACGTCGACCGTGAGGTCGTACACGTCCGCCTTGCCGTCCGGCGTGACCGAGGTCACGACCTGCGACAGGCTCGCCGGGATCGGGAACGCGCCGGTCCGGTGGAGGCGCTCGGGGATCGCGGTACGCGCGAAGGGCATGAGCTGATCCTTCGCCTTGAGCTTGGCGGCCTCACGGTAGGTGCCGTCCCGGAGCATGAACCGGTGGTCTGGCGTGCACACGATCTCCTGGCCGGCGACGAGTGTCACCTTGACGACCGTGGCGTTCCGCTTCACCAGTCGCGGCGCGCGCAACGGCTTGATCCGAACGTTGCGGTGCGCGTCGACGGTGAAGATCTCGGCGCGAACGCCGCGGTGGACCATCTCGACGAGCTCGACGAACGTCCGCTGTTCACCGTTCACGAGCTCCACCTTCGTGTCGCCGGAGAAGCAGCCGAAGTTCCCCTGCCCCTGGATCGGCGGGTAGCGCATCGTGAAGTCCTGAGCGAAGCGCGCGAGGGCGTCGTAGATCGGCACATCACCATGCGGGTGGTACTTCCCCATCACGTCGCCGACGATCGCCGCCGACTTCCGGAACGGACGGTCGCTCCGCAGACCCATCTCGTGCATGGTCCAGAGGATCCGGCGCTGCACCGGCTTCAGTCCGTCGCGGACATCCGGGAGGGCGCGCGCGACGATGA
The DNA here is from genome assembly GCA_025350745.1 of Chloroflexota bacterium. Taxonomy (GTDB): domain Bacteria; phylum Chloroflexota; class Limnocylindria; order P2-11E; family P2-11E; genus UBA4735. The sequence goes on from JANXXG010000042.1 coordinate 3,570, forward strand.
CGGTCATCGCGTAGTCGAGATATGCCTTCCGCATCTCGACCTGCAGGTCGACGTTCACGATGCGCTCGTTCTTCGGTTCTTCGATCACGTTCGTGCGTGCTCCTCTACCTGCGAATGGGTCTCCGCCTCTATGGCGGCGCGCACGCGCGCGAACGCCTCATCGGTACGCGAGTAACGGCGCTCGAGCTCCGCCCGCCGCTCGTCGGGCATCCGCAGGAACAGCGCTGTCCCTTCGGCGAGGACTTCGCCGTCGGCGGCGCGGGCCACGGTGCCCCTTGTCTCGATGCCCCGGCCGCGGTCGCGCGCGACCTCGCCATTGATGATCAGCTCCTCGCCGATCGGGACCGGTCGCTTGAACGTGACGGCGATCTTCGCGGTCACGCCCCAGATGCCCTGTTGGAAGATCGCCCAGCCCATCGTCTCGTCGAGGAGCGCGGTGACGATCCCGCCGTGCAGCGCGCCGTCATAGCCCTGGTGGCGCTGCACGCCGGTGTAGCGCGCGGTCGCGCGGTCGGCCGACACGTCGAAATCGAGCTGCAGGCCGGACGGGTTGAGGCGGCCGCACGCGAAGCACCAGTGCTCGAAGTCGATCCCGAGGTCCAACAAGCGCGCCATTACAGGTCCAGCTCCGCCTTCTTCGCGTTCGCCATGATCCACTTCTTGCGACCCTCGACCTCACTGCCCATGAGCTCGTCGAACACGAGATCGGCCTGCTCGGCATCCTCGAGCGTCACCATGCGCAGCGTTCGCGTCGCGGGGTTCAGCGTGGTGTCCCAGAGCTGCTCGGCGTTCATCTCGCCAAGACCCTTGTAGCGGGCGATCGCCGGCTCGCGGCCGCCCTTGCCGTCGTCGGTGCCTTCGTCCGTGTTGGTCGACTCGACCTCGACCGGGTCGGCATCCTCGTTCTTCGCCTTCTTGGCCGCGGCCTTCGTCTTGCGGTCGGCCGACTTCGTCTTGGCCAGCGTCTTCAGCTCCTTGATCGCCGCGTCACGCTCCTTGTCGGAGTAGACCCAGCGGATCTCCTTGCCGAGCTGCAAGCGATAGAGAGGCGGCTGGCCGATGTAGATGCGGCCCTGCTCGATGAGCCCCTTGAAGTGGCGATAGAGGAGGGTCAGCAGCAGCGTGCGGATGTGCGAGCCGTCGACGTCCGCGTCCGCAAGCAGGATCGTCTTGCCGTAACGCAGCTTCTTCGCGTCGAAGTGCTCGCCGATCCCGGTGCCGAGCGCGGTGATGATCGCCCTGATCTCTTCGTTGCCGAGCATCTTGTCGGCGCGGGCCTTCTCGACGTTCAGGATCTTGCCGCGCAGCGGCAGGATCGCCTGGAACCGGCGGTCGCGGCCGTTCTTCGCCGAGCCGCCGGCCGAGTTCCCCTCCACGACGATGAGCTCCGACTTCTCGGGGTCTCGCTCCTGACAGTCGGCGAGCTTGCCGGGCAGCGAGAAGCCGTCGAGCGCCCCCTTGCGGAGGACCAGATCGCGGGCCTTGCGGGCCGCTTCGCGCGCGCGGAACGCGGTGAGGCACTTCTCCACGATCCGGCGGGCGTCGCCGGGGTTCTCCTCGAGGTACTGGCCGAGCGCATCGTTGATCGCGGAGGCGACCTGCCCCGCGACCTCGGCGTTGCCGAGACGCGTCTTGGTCTGGCCCTCGAACTGGGGCTCCTTGATCTTCACGCTGATCACCGCGGTCAGGCCCTCACGGACGTCCTCGGCGGTGAGGTTCGGGTCGGCCTCCTTGAGCGCGCCGCTCTTGCGGGCGTACGCGTTCAGGGTGCGGGTGAGCGCGGTGCGGAACCCGGTGAGGTGTGCGCCACCATCCATCGTGTTGATGTTGTTGGCGAACGTGTAGACCTTCTCGGCAAAGGTGTCGTTGTATTCGAACGCGACCTCGACGACGGTGTCGTTCTCGAAGGCCCGCTCCACGTAGACCGGCTTGTGCAGCGCCACGTGCGACTTGTCGAGATGACGCACGAAGGACACCACGCCGCCGTCGAAGTAGAAGGCCGAGTGCGCGCCGTCGCGCTCGTCCGTGATCGCGAGGAACAGCTTCTTGTTGAGGTAGGCGGTCTCACGGAGCCACTGCTCGATGATCGCGCGGTCCCACTCGATGATCGGGAAGACCTCCGGATCCGGCGCGAACGTCGTGATCGTGCCGGTCGCCTTCTCACGGGTCTTCCACTCGACCTGCGGCGGCTCGTGCCGGCCCTTCGCGATCTGCTTCACCTTGCCGACGGGCTTGCCGCGCTCGTAGTCCTGCTCGTGGACCTTGCCGTCGCGGTGCACCTCGACATGCAGGTGCGTCGACAGCGCGTTCACGACGGACACCCCCACGCCATGGAGGCCGCCGGAGACCTTGTAGCCGGCGCCGCCGAACTTACCGCCGGCGTGGAGGATGGTGTGCACGACCTCGAGCGCGGACTTGCCGGTCTGCTTCTGGATCTCGGTCGGGATGCCCCGGCCGTTGTCGGCGACGGTGATCTCGTTGTTCTTGTGGATCCACAGGTCGATCCGGTCGCAGGTGCCGTTCATCGCCACGTCGATCGAGTTGTCGAGGACCTCGCGCACCAGGTGATGGAGGCCGCGCAGATCGGTGGTGCCGATGTACATGCCCGGCCGGCGCCGGACGGCCTCGAGGCCCTCGAGGACCTGGATGTCGTCGCTGCTGTACGAACCGGAGCCGTTCCCGCCCGCGGTCTTCGGGGCCGGCTTCACCGACCTCACTGCCATGACTGCTCCTACGACCGGCCGGCGCGGACGAGCAGCTCGTACAGCCGCTCGAAGTCCTCGTCGGAGTAGAACTGGATCGCGATGCGGCCGCCCTTGCGGCCACGGCTGATCTCGACCTTCGTCCCGAGCGCGCCGCGCAGCTCCGCGGTCACGCCGGCGAGGTCCGGGTCGTTCGCGTTGCCGCGCGCCCGCTGGCGCGGGTGCGTCGGATGGACCATCTTCCGCGCGAGGCGCTCGGCCTCGCGGACGGACATGCCCTTCGCCAGGATCTCGCCGAGCGCGCGGACCGCATCCGAAAGTGGTAGCGAGAGCAATGCCCGAAGGTGGCCCTCGGTGATCTTCCCGTCCTGCACGGCGTCCTGGAGGACCTGCGGCGCCGAGAGCGCGCGCAAGGTGTTCGCCACGGCAGAGCGCGACTTGCCGACGCGCTCGGCCAGCTGCTCCTGGGTGAGGTCGTACGTCTCCATGAGGAGCTTGTAGGCGCGCGCCGTCTCGATCGCGTTGAGGTCGGTGCGCTGCAGGTTCTCCACGAGGGCGAGCTCGAGACGATCGCCGACATCCTCACGGACGACCGCGGGGATCCTCGTCTTGCCGGCGACGCGCGACGCGAGGACCCGGCGATGGCCGGCGATGAGCTCGTAGCCGCCTCCTCCCGGCACCCGAGAGACCACAATTGGTTGCAGGACGCCGTGCGCGGTGATCGAGGCCGCCAGCTCCGCGATCGCGGCCTGGTCGAAGTGCTGTCGCGGTTGCTGGCGATTCGGCTGCACCAGCTCCAACGGGATCTCGAGTGCGCCCGACGGCATTGCGGCGGGCGCGGGAGGCTTTGGCGGCGCGCCAAGCAGGACGTCGAGGCCCCGGCCCAGACCGGTACGAGCCACTACGCCCCCACTCCGCCCAACGCGATCGGCACGCGGGCCTGGAGGCGCATCGAGATCTCCTGCGCCAGGTCGCTGTAGGCCTGCGCCGCGCGCGAGCCGGGGTCGTAGACATTGATCGGCTGTCCGTGGCTCGGCGCCTCGGCAAGGCGCACGGCCCGCGGGATCCGGACGCGGGCCACGAGCTCCGGGAAGTGCCGGATGACCTCCTCGGTGACCTGCATGGACAGCCGGTTGCGGCGGTCCTCCATGGTCAGGACGATCGCGAGCACCTCGAGCTTCGCGTTCAGGCGCTGGCGGACCGCCTCAATGGTGGCCAGGAGCTGCGCAAGACCCTCCAGCGCGTAGTACTCGCACTGGACGGGAATGAGCACCGCATCGGCCGCCGCCAAGGCGTTGACGGTCAACAGGCCAAGCGACGGCGGGCAGTCGATAAGGACCGTGTCGTACTCCTTCTCAGATCGAAGCGCTTCG
>JANXXG010000092.1 GCA_025350745.1 Chloroflexota bacterium
CGCGACTCCAAGGTCCTGACGCGGCAGCAGCGCGAGGAGCTCGTCCCCGAGATCCGGGCGCGTGTCACGCGGATCGGCATCGGTGCGGCGTCCGTCGCTGAGATCCACCGGTTGAACATCTATCACGCGAGCCATCTCGCGATGCAGCGTGCGCTCCGGCAGATCGGCGACTACGACCACGTGCTGGTCGACGGTCGGAAGATCATGGACCCGAGCTTCGCACCGGGGAAGCACACCGAGATCGTCAAGGGCGACACGAAGTGCTTCGCGATCGCGGCCGCCTCGATCATCGCAAAGGTGACGCGCGACTCACTGATGAGCAAGCTGGCGGCCCGGTACCCCGGCTACGGCTGGGAGCACAACTGCGGCTACCCGACGATCGACCACCGCAACGCGCTCCGCGAGCTCGGGGTCACCCCGTTCCACCGCCAGGACTTCGGGACCGTGAAGGTCCTGCTGCTCGGGGAACAGCTCATGCTGCAGGTCGCGACCGCGTGATCACACTCCGCGCGTTCCGCGACGACGACCTCGCCACCATCGTGCGCCTGTCCAACGAGTCCTACCCGGACTACGCCTGGACGGTCGAGGAGCTCCGGCACATGGATGCCGACTGGCGTCCCGCGGGCTATTTCCAGCGGCGGATGATCGCGGAGGTCGATGGCATTCCGGTCGGCTACAGCGAGATCTCCCAGTCGCGCGGCCAGTTCGTGCCCGACAACTACACCCTCGAGGTCATCGTGCGTCCGGAGGCGCGGCGGCAGGGCATCGGCAGTCGGCTGTATGCCGACGCCGAGCAGGTGTTGCGGTCGCGCCGGGCGCATTGGGCCCGGAACGCCGTCAAGGAGTCGCTCGCCGAGAGCGTCGGCTTCGCGACGATCATCGGTGCCGTCGAGCTCAAGCGTGATTGGGAGTCGCGCCTCGATCTCGCATCGTTCGACCCCACATCGTTCGGCGAGGCTCCCGAGCGGGTCGCCGCGGCGGGTGTCCGCATCACGACGCTGGCCGAGGAGATGACGACCGACGCGGTTGCGGTCCGCAAAGCCTACGAGCTCCACGCGGTCGCGCGGCTCGACGTCCCCGGGCTCGATCCCGCGACGCCGTCGCCGTTCGAGCGCTTCGAGTCCGAGGTCCTGCATGCACCCTGGTCGCTTCCGGATGCGTACTTTATCGCGATCCTCGGCGGGCGCTACGTCGGCGAGTCCTCCCTCGCCAGGGAAGGCTCCGATCCGACGCTGATCCACCAGAACCTCACCGGGGTCCTTCGTGAGGAGCGCGGCCGGGGCATCGCGATGGCCCTGAAGCTCAAGGCCGTCGACTATGCCCGCTCGCGTGGCCTGAAGCACATCCGCACCTGGAACGACTCGCTGAATCGGCCGATGCTCGCGATCAACGAAGCTCTCGGGTTCGCGAGGGAGCCGGCCTGGATCACCTTCGGCAAGGACCTGTCCACCGGCTAGGCCGGTCTCCGCGGGGCGGGTAACGACTAGCCTGCTCCCGCGTTGTCGGTACACAAGGTGCGCAGGCTCTCGTTCGTTGTCGCGGCCGTGCTCGCCGTGGGTGCGCTCGTGCCGCTGCCCGCCGCCGCAGCGACGGGATTCCACACCGCATGGGTCGATGAGGACCCCTGGCCGATGCTCGCTGCGGGAGCCCAGACCACCTACACGTTCCACTACCGGAACACCGGGACCGAGACCTGGCAGCGTGGCGTCGCCGGCCGGCAGGTGAACCTTGGCATCGCCGGCGACACGCACGTCTTCGCCGACGCCGGCATGGCGGTCAACTGGCTCGCGGCGGACCGGCCGGCCACGACCACCGAGTCCAGCGTGCCGCCGGGCGGCGTCGCGACGTTCACCTTCACGATCCGGGCGCCGTCGGGTCAGGGTCGCTACGTCATTCCGGTCCATCCCGTGCTCGAGGGCGTGACCCACCTCGAGGATGAGGGCGCCTACCTCGTGGTCACCGTCGATTCCGGCTTCCACAGCCGCTGGCTCAGCGAGTCGCCGTGGCCGACGCTCGATCCCGGTCAGACGAGCGCCCCGGTGACGGTCACCTTCCGGAACAGCGGCACTCGCACCTGGACCAAGGGCGACCCCGCCACGCAAGCGAATCTCGGCATCAACGGCGACGACCGCTCCCAGAGCTTCCTCAACGCCGGGTGGCTCTCGCCGGATCGCGTCGCGGCGCAGAACGAGGCGAGCGTCGCGCCAGGTCAGACGGCGACGTTCACCTTCCAAATGCGCGCCCCGAGCGTCGCCGGCACGTATCAGCTGCACCTCCGGCCGGTCATCGACGGTGTCACCTGGATGGAGGACGAAGGCGTGTTCATGGCCCTCGCCGCACGCGGCGGAGGCGCGCCGACCGTGACCGCGACCGTCGTGCGGCGGGGCCTTTCGTCCCCGTGGGACATCGCCTTCGCACCTGACGGCCGGATGTTCGTGACGGAGAAGTCCGGCAACATCCTTGTCTTCGCGAGCGGCGCGCTCAATGCGACGCAGCTCTCGAACAACGCGGTGAGCAGCGTGCGCGCCGATGGCGAAGCAGGGGTCATGGGCATCGCGCTCGACCCGGCGTTCACCGCGAACGGGTTCGTGTACGTGTGCGCGTCGCGCACGGATGGCGGCTGGGTGAACCAGGTCCTTCGCTATCGCGCCACCGGCAACACGCTCGCCTTCGACGGATACGTCATCCGCACGGGCATGTTCGCGGGCGGCAACCACGATGGCTGCCGGATCCGATTCGGTCCGGACGGCAAGCTCTGGGTGACCATGGGAGACGTCGGAAATCCGGCCTTCGCGCAGAATCCGAATGCCCTCAACGGAAAGATC
>JANXXG010000136.1 GCA_025350745.1 Chloroflexota bacterium
CTTCGTTCGAACATCAACTGGCTCGCGGGCGCACCGCTCGCGATCGCGATCGTCCTCGATGGCGCCGGCTCGAGCCAAGCCTACGACGAGGGTAGGGTGACGGAGCGGCTCCTCATCGGCGCGCACCTGCTCGGCTACGGCGGGGGGACCGCCTGGTTCGGCGACGAGAGTCAGCAGGCCGAGGCGAAAAGCATGCTCGGCATCCCGGCGGAGCGGACGGCCCGGTCAATGGTCGCGATCGGCCTGCCCGTCTCGGTCAAGGATCCGCGGCCAGGTGCGGCTACCGGCGGCCGCAAGGCACTAGCGGAGATCGTGAGCTACGAGCGCTGGGGTGGCCCCAAGCGCTGAGACGAGGCGGAGCCGCCCGACCGGCGGCCCCGCCTCACGTCAATTACTCGAGGTAGTCCTTGAGCTTCCGTGACCGGCTCGGGTGCCGCAGCTTGCGGAGCGCCTTCGCCTCGATCTGCCGGATCCGCTCGCGGGTGACATTGAATTCGCGACCGACCTCTTCGAGGGTGCGGGTGCGACCGTCCTCGAGCCCGAAGCGGAGCTGGAGCACGCGACGCTCGCGGCCGGTGAGGCCCTCGAGCACGCTCTCGACCTGCTCCTTGAGGAGCTTGTGCGACGCGGCATCGGATGGTGCGAGGGCCTGGTTGTCGGGGATGAAGTCGCCGAGGTGCGAGTCCTCTTCCTCACCGATCGGCGTCTCGAGCGAGACCGGCTCCTGTGAGACCTTCACGATCTCACGCACCTTGTCCGCGGTGATGAGCATGCGCTCGGCGATCTCTTCCGCTGTGGGCTCACGACCGAGCTCCTGGAGCAGGCCGCGCGACACACGGATGAGCTTGTTGATCGTCTCGACCATGTGGACCGGGATACGGATGGTCCGGGCCTGGTCCGCGATCGCCCGGGTGATCGCCTGACGGATCCACCAGGTGGCGTAGGTCGAGAACTTGTAGCCCTTGCGGTAGTCGAACTTCTCGACCGCCCGGATGAGGCCGATGTTGCCCTCCTGGATGAGGTCCAAGAAGCTCATGCCTCGGCCGATGTACTTCTTCGCGATGGACACGACGAGCCGGAGGTTCGCCTCCGTGAGGTTGTGGCGCGCGTCGTCGCCCTTCTGGATGAGCTCGTCGGCGAGGCGGCGAAGGCCACGCTGTTCGTCGGCGTCGTCCTGCACGAGCAGGTCGAGCTGCCGGACCATGACGGTCCGCATCTCCTGCCCGATCATGACGAGCTCGCCGAGACGCTCGGCACCCTCGGCGGGGCCATGGATCTTCGCGTACGCCGGAAGGATCCGGATCGTCAGGCGCTCGGGGTCGCGGCGGGCGCTGTCGATGATGGCGACGAGCTCGCCGATGAGGATCCCGGCCTCGGCCGAGATCTCCTTGCTGTTCGCCTCGGCCTCGAGGGGCTCGCGGAGCTTGAGCAGCCGGTTGGAGAGGCGCTTCAGCTCCTTGCTGCCGTCGGCGTCCTTCATCGTGCGGCGGAGGGCCTTGTTGGTGAAGCGCGTCGACTCGTCGACGAACTCCTTCGGTCGGCCGAGGGCCATGCGCTTCTTGACCTCGACGCCGAGCTCGTAGAGATGGACGACCGAGAGTGCGGGCGACTCGAGGGCCATCTCGCCGAGCTCGATGGACTTGGCGAGGTTGACCTCTTCCTCGGCCGTCAGGAGCGGGACCTTCCCGATCTCCTTGAGGTACATCCGGACCGGGTCGTCGACGCTGATGAGGTCGGAGGCGAGGACCGCCGAGATGCTGTCCTCGCGCTGGGCCTCCTCGGTCTCTTCCTCTTCTTCCTTGACCTGGTGGTAGCTCGGGCCGCGATCGGCCTCGAGGATCTCGACGTTGTTGTCGTCGAGCGTGACAAGCAGCTCTTCGATCTCGCCGGCTTCGGCGTCGGGGATGCCGCGGGCGATGTCCTCCTGCGTGAGGTAGCCCTGCTGCTTCCCGCGCGCGATGAGCTTCTCCGCCGCCTCGCGGTGCTCGGGATGGATCCCGACACGCTCAGGGGTGGCGGTCTTGCTCGCGGATTCCTTTTCCTTGGTCGCTGTCTTAGCCATTCCTACTCCTGCTCAATCTATGGACTTCGTCCATAGACCACTGCGGGGACTCGTTCGGGCCGGCCCAGCCGGCCCTCGCTCGTACCTACTCCTGCTCAGTGCTGCGAAGGACCGTCGACCGCTGGAGCGAACGCTGGACCTCTTCGAGATCGTGCGCGAGGCGGCTGACCTCCTCGTCGAGCCCGCCGAGGTCCCCTTCGCCCCGCGCGAGTGCCGCGCGGACGTCAACGAACCGTCGCCGCAAGTTCCCTTCCCGAAGCCGAAGGGCGACGATCTCGATCTCGCGGCCTGCGTCGGCCGCCGACCCGGGCTCCGGCGCATATGCGCCCAATGTGGCCGCCGTGGCGGCTAGGTGAGCCGGAAGGTCAGCGGTCAAGTGCCCGCCACGGAGCTGTTCGAAGATCGCTCGGTGGTCGGGGTCCGACAGGTCAGCGGGGTCCAGGTCGAGCCGTGCGGCTTCTTCAGGAAACTTCGTCAATTGTGCCATCAAGTAACGCTCCAGAGAAGTCGTTTGTTTCCCGTCTCCGGCGGCCGGAGCGCCGTCCGCCTTCAGGGATACGTTCGGGGCGGCGGGCCGGATGGCCGAGGCACCCGTGAGCTCCCCACGGAGGGTCTCCTGATCGAGGCCGGAATGCCGCGACAGGGTGCCGAGGTACAGCTCGCGCGTGAGCAGATCAGGCTCGTCGCGGAGCAGCGGAAGCGCTTCAGCGAGGAAGCGCCGGCGCCCGTCCGGGCCCTCGAGGCGACCAACGAAGCGCTGGGCGATCGCGTCGATGACGAACTCGAGGAGCGGCTTCGCGGCGGTGATCCGCGCCTTGAGGTCGGCGGGGGCCTTCCGAGCCAGGTCGTCCGGATCCATCCCTCCAGGCAGGACGCCGACCCGGAGGCTGAGGGCGGTCTTCCCCACCGTGATCTTGCCGGCCCGCTGTGTCGCGCGCTGCGCGATCCGGACCAGCTCCTTACCCCGCTTCTCGGCGGATCGCTCCCCCGCGACGTCGCCGTCGAACAGGACCACGACGCGATCGAGATTCATCGCCTCGAGCGAGCGGTACTGCTCCTCGGTGAGCGCAGTTCCCATGCAGGCCACGACGTTCGAGAGACCCGCCTGATGACACGCGATCGCGTCGAAGTAGCCCTCGACGATGACCGCCTCGCTCTGGCGTCGGGCCTCGGCTTTCGCCGCATCGAGCGCGTACAGCGTCCCGCTCTTGTTGAAGAGCAGCGTCTGCGGTGAGTTGATGTACTTCCCGCGCTGGTCGTCGCGCATGGCGCGGCCGCCGAACGCGATGATCCGTCCGCGGGCGTCGCGGATCGGGACGATGAGACGGTCACGGAAGCGGTCGAAGATGCCGCGCTCCGTCTGGACCACCAGGCCCGACGCGATGATCTCCTCGTCGGAGTGGCCCTTCTTCCGAAGGTACGCGAGCAGCCCGTCCGGCAGATCCGGCGCGTACGACACGCCGAACTGCTCGATGGCCTTCTCATCGATGCCGCGGTTCGCGACGTACTCCGCGGCGGCCTTGCCCTTGGGCGTGCCGCGCAGCGCCTGACGGAAATAGAAGTGAGCGGTGTCGTGTGCGGCGAGGAGCCGCTTCTCCCGCTCCCGCTCCGCCGGCGGCCGCCCGCCGGTGAGCTCGATGCCGGCGCGCTCGGCCAAGGTCTTCAATGCTTCACCTTTATCGACGCCATCGAGCTTCATGAGCCAGTCGAAGCAGTCACCCTTTTCCCCGCAGCCAAAGCAGTGGAACGTGCGGCGATCCGCGTCGACGCTGAACGACGGAGTCTTCTCCGAATGGAACGGACACAGGCCGCTGTATGAGCGCCCGGCCTTCTTGAGCGGAACGCGCTCCCCGACGAGCTGAACGATGTCCACCCGCTCCTTGACGCGATCGAAATCACCGGGCACGGCGGTAGACCTCGCGCCGATGGCGGATCCAGATCACCTCGACCACCCCTGTGCGCGGATCGAATCGATAGACGATCCGGTACATGCCGATCCGCAAGGAGCGTAGACCGGTCAGATCGCCACCGAGCGGCTTACCGGCGAGGGGTTCTGGGCCAAGGCTGCGGAGCGCTGCTGCAGCGGCGGCCAGGTACGCCTTTGGCAGCCGCTCCAGATCCTTCGCAGCTTGACGCGCGACGCGAACTTCGGCCACGCGTCAGATCAAACGCCGAGCCGCGCCAATACCTCTTCGAGCGGGCGCACCCGACCGGCCTTGACGTCTCGGAGACCCCGACGGATGGCCGCCATCGCCTCAGGATCGTCGTGGATCTCCAGCGTCTCCTGCCAGCTCTCGAACTCGTCCGACGACATGACGACGGCAGCGGGCTTGCCCTGTCGAGTGATGGTGACGTGCTCGTGCACCGTGGACACCTCGTCCACGATCTTCGACAGGTCCTTGCGCGCTTCAGTGAGCGGCAGCGTCTTCATGACCGCAATTGTACAAGGTCATGTACAGATCGGCTAGCGACGGCCCCACGCGGCGGGAATGAACAGGCTCTCGTACATCGAGAGGGCGTAATCGTCCGTCATGCCGGCGACATAGTCGGCCACGGCACGCTTCACGCCGTCGCTCTTCGCGATCGCCTGGTACTCGGGCGGCATCCGGTCGGCGTGCTCGACGAAGTAGTCGAGCAGCGCCTGCAGTACGCCCTGGGCCTTCTCATCCTCGGTCTTTGCCGGTCCGGAGAGGTACACGTTCTCGAACATCCAATCGCGCAGCGCATTGGTCGCCTGGAGCACATCAGGTGACAGGCCCACCTCGGGCTTTCCGAACGAGTGGACGATGACGTCGTAGACCATCGTGTCGAGCCGCTCAGCGCGATCGCGACCGAGCGCATCACGGATGTCCTTCGGCAGGTCGTCCTCGCCAATGATCCCGGCGCGCATCGCATCGTCGGTGTCATGATGGAGATACGCGATCTTGTCGGCGTAGCGCACCACCCAGCCCTCCGGTGTCTCGGGCACGCCCCAGGCGGGGGTCTCGAGACCTCCTTCGGTGGGCGCGGAGTGCTTCAGGATCCCGTCGCG
>JANXXG010000262.1 GCA_025350745.1 Chloroflexota bacterium
GACCGATACCCCAAGGAGCCGGCCCGCCGCCACGGCGTCCCGGGTCGTCCGGAGGTCGTCGGCCGACGGCTCGGGGTCCCCCGAGGGGTGGTTGTGGCCAAGGACGATGCCGGCGGCGTTGCGGCGGAGCGCCTCCGTGAAGAGCTCACCGATCCGGACCGAGACACCCGCCACGTTCCCTTCATAGATCGGAACGACCGCGATGAGCCGCTGCTTGCGGGTGAGGAGCGCGACGACGAGGGCCTCGCGGTCCCGGTGCGCAAGATGCGGGGCGAGCGCGCGGGCGGCCGCGCCGGGGGAGTCCAGGATCTCGCCGTCGCGCTCGGCTGCCAGCGCCCGACGGCCCAACTCGATCGCCGCGATCACCCGGGCCGCGGTCGCACTGCCGAGGCCGAGGCCGGCGAGCCGGGCCCGATCCGAGCGCGCGAGGCCACCGGCACCACCGACGCCGTGGAGGACGAGATCCGCGAGCGCGAGCGCGGACCGGCGCGTCGTGCCCGATCCGATGACCAGACCGAGCAGCTGGGCGTCCGACAGGGCGGCCGGACCATCCCGCACGAGCCGCTCGCGCGGCCGGATGGCCTCCGGCCACTCGCGCATCGGTGGCATGCCGCAGCGTTATCGACCGCGGCTTGCGTCCGGTGGGGCTGGTTCAGCGCTTGACCGAGAGGTCACGTGGGACTATTCATTCGACGTGGGCATCCGACCGAAAGAGCGGCTCGCGATCCTGATGGCCGCGTTCGCCGGCCTGACCCTCTTGGTCGGCACGGGCGCCACCGACGCCGTCGACGACTCGATCCTCAGCGTCATGCCGCAGTGGCGGAGTCCGGCGCTTGATCAGGTGTTCCAGCTCATCACGTTCGCCGGCGACCCGCTGCTCAGCTCGATCGTCGCGGTCGCGATCGCGCTCGTGGCCGTCGCCCGGGAGGGCCGGCGGGGTCAGGTCGCGCTCCTGTTCTTTGCCGGCATCGCCGTCGAGTACGCCCTGAAGCAGCTGGTGTTCCAGCCGGGACCACCGAGCGAGCTCGTGCGCGATGCGGTCCTCATCCCCGGTCTGGGCCATCTCAGCCCGAACACGTTCCCCGGCGGCCACGTGATGCGAGTCGCGTTCCTTGCCGCGGTGATCGGCGCGAGCTACCCGCGTCTGCGGGTGGCGGGGATCATCCTGGTCACGCTCGTCGCAATGGGCCGCGTCTACCTCGCGACCGGTTGGGCGGCCGACATCGCCGGCGGACTCCTTGCGGGGCTCGCGCTCGCGACGATCGCCGAGCTTGTACATGAGCGGGTCGGCTCGCCGCAGAAAAAGGTCGCAGCGCTCGCGACCTGATCGCTAGGTGGTGGAGACCTTTTCGACGACCGCGGCCGGCTCGGTCTTGCCGCCGGTGTGGACGGTCCAGTCACGCTCGTCGAAGTCCTTCGCGCAGAACGGGCAGATGTTCCACTCCGGGCGGATCAGCTTCGCGCACGACGGGCACACCCGCTTCAGACGCGTGCGGCAGGTCGGGCAGAGGATGAAATCCTCCTGCACGCGCTCGTGGCAGGTGGGACACACGACCCGCTGCTCGGCTTCGGCGAGGAGGCTCTCCTCGGCGAGCTGGCGCTCGTAGCTCTCGGCGATCGTCTCGCGCGAGCGGACGATGAGATAGACGAAGAGCCCGAGGACCGGGATGGCCGTGACGAGGAGCGCCGCGAGCACCGGAAGGACCCGGTTCTCCGTGCGGTTCTGCGCGTCACGATAGGTCCAGAAGATCATCGCGACGTATACGACGAACAGGTAGAGCCCGATGAATCGGATGCCTCCCTGCACGATCGCGCTGTTCACGAACCCGCTCCAGACACCGCCGAAATCAGGCATTGCCGATCACCCCCGCGCGTGCCGTGTGGCCGCCCTCGGCCCGCACGCGCTCTCTCCAATAATCCAGAACGTCGCGAAGCGTCTGCTCGAACGGGATCTTGGGCTCCCAGCCCGTCGCGGCGCGGAACTTCGTTGGATCGGCCCACAGGATCGGGACATCGCTCGGGCGCAGCCGGGCCGGATCTTCCTCCGTCCGGATCTTGATCGAGGAGAAGCTGAGCAGCACGTCGAGCATCTCGCGGATCGTGTGCGTGCGGCCGCTCCCGACGTTGTAGCTCTCGCCAGGCTCGGCCTTCTCGAGCGCGAGCCAGTACGCGCGCACGATGTCGCGAACGTCGGAGAGATCACGCTTCGAGGTGAGATCACCGTGATGAATGACCGGCTCTTGAAGGCCGGCCTCGATCTCGGCGATCTGCTTCGCGAACGAGCTGTCGGCGAACACGGGTCCGCGGCGCGGCCCGGTGTGATTGAAGCCGCGCGTGACGACGACGTGCAGCCCGTACGACTTGAAGTACTGGTACGCGAGCTTGTCCTGCGCGACCTTGCTCACCGCGTACGGCGAGAGCGGGCGCAGCGGGTTCGTCTCTTTCATCGGCACTTCGTCGGGGTGGACGAGGCCGTACTCCTCGCTCGATCCGGCGACATGGACGCGGGTCTGCGTGTCGTGCCGGCGCACCGACTCAAGGAGGTTCACCTGTGACTGGATGTTGATATGGAGCGTCGAGGCGGGCTCGTCGAAGCTCTCCTGGACGAAGGATTGGGCGGCGAGGTGGAAGATCCGCTCGGGCTGGACGGCGGAGATGAGGTGCTCCACGGAGCCCGCGTCGGTCAGCTCGCAGTAGAGGAGCGTCACCCGGCCCTTCTTCTTGTCCTCGCGCAGGGCCTGCCCATCGCTGTACCGTCCCTCGACGATGTCCACTTTCTGGGCGCGCCGCAGGGGCTCGAGGTTCTCCATGCGTGACCGCCAGCGGAACGTGCCGTACACCGCGACATCGGGATGCTCGGCAAGGAGATACTCGGCAAGATGACTTCCAGCCATCCCGGTGATGCCGGTAATAAGGACGCGCACTGCGTGAGGAGACTAGCAAACGACATGCCACTGGTCGCTTGCCCGGCCGGTGGTCGGGCATGAGCGTCCTTGAGGTGCGGCGTCACGCCGAGCGCGGTCTCAGTACCCCGCTCAGCGAGCGCGGCGAAGCGGCCGCGAGCGCGCTCGCCGGTCAGCGCTACGCCCTGGTCGTGGCGAGTCCCCTCGAGCGGGCGAAGCGGACCGCGGAGCTCGTCGGCGGCCGGCTGGATGCCATCGAAGCTGGACTCCTGCCGGACATCGGCGGCGCCGGTCTCTTCGGGTCGATGCCGGCCCTCGCCGACTGGCGCGCGCTGCTTCGGTCCGATCCCCGGGCCCGCGACTTCGCGCACGAGCAGCTCGCGACATGGGCCCGGCTCGCCGGACGCGTCGGTCCGAAGGACCGGGTGCTCGCGGTGTCACACGGCGGGATCATCGAGCTGCCGATCGTCGCGCTCGCCGACGAGCTCGGCCTTTCGATCGACGGGCCGTCGTTCGCGAACCTCGAGGGTGCGGTCATCACCTACGACAAGAAGAAGCGGACGAAGCTGGAGCTCATCCGGGCCTGATCCGGCGGATCTGGACCAAAGGGGCAGCCGGGCTCGAGGCGATCTACGGCGCCCGATCGGCGAAGAACGCCAGGTACGGCGAGTATCGGTACACGCGATTCCGACGGGCACCGGTGATCTCCTCGACGATGCCCAACTCGACGAGGCCATCCAGAAGCTTCGCGGCGGTCACGAACGCGATCTTCAAGCGTTCTTCGACGAGCCCGACGTTCACGAGCGGCCGTCGGAACAGAAGATCAAGGAGACGAAGGCCGTTCGAGCTCATGGCCTCCTGGATACGAGCTCGATGATCCTCGCGCAGCGTCACGATCTGCTTGGCAGCGTCGGTGGCATCGGCCGACGTCGCGGCGACACCCTCGAGGAAGAACTTAAGCCATCCCTCCCAGTCACCGTCTTGTCTGACTGCCATCAGTCGGGCGTAGTACTCGAGGTGATTCGCTTTGAAGTAGTGACTGAGATAGAGGAGAGGTCGATGCATGACCCCGCGATGGACCAGTAGGAACGAGATCAACAGGCGTCCCACGCGACCATTCCCGTCAAGGAACGGGTGGATCGTTTCGAACTGCGCGTGCGCGATCCCGCAGTGCAGCAGCACGGGCATCGAGCTCTCTGCGTGCAGAAACTTCTCGAAATCATCGAGCGCGACATTCATCTCGTGGACGGGAGGAGGTACGAAGGTCGCCCGCTCTATCGGCGTCGCCGGTCCGGAGCCGAGCCAGTTCTGCGATCGTCGGAATTCGCCGGGGCTCTTGTGCTGACCGCGGACGTTCCGCATCAGCTCCGCATG
>JANXXG010000165.1 GCA_025350745.1 Chloroflexota bacterium
CGAGCTGGCCCGGCGTGATCGTGTAGTCGCGGAGCTGGGTGGTCTTCATCGCCCGGCGAGCCTAGCGCCGATCACCAGCCCTCGGTGCCGGGCTCTCCCTTGAACGGCCCGATGACGCCGTCGGTGATCCATCCGCCGTAGAAGCCTCCTGGCTGCGGCCGCACGCGTCCGTCACCGACGAAGCACGCGTCCATCGGCGCGCAGTAGAACGCGATGTGATCACGGAGCTCCTCGTACCCGGGGTTCGGGTCGTGATACGTCCACCCGACGTTCGCGGCCTCGCGGTCGCCGACCCGGAGGGAGTAGTAGGACGCGGTCCCCTTCCACTCGCAGACCGTGCTACGCGCGGTCTCGGTCAGAGCGTCGACCCGCACGTCGGCTGGCGGCAGATAGAACACCGGCGCGCCGAAGGTCTCGAGGACCCGCTTCGCGCCGGTCGTGTCGGCGATCGTCGCGCCGTTGAACACGACGCGGACCCGCTGCGCGACCGGCTCGATCCGTGGCGGGCGCGGGTAATCGCGGACGCGCTCAGGCATCGCCGCCTCGACTGGGCAACGCGATGCCGATGACGTCGCGGATCGAGGAGAGCCCGTGCGACCGCACGTATGCGGCGAGCCCCTCGATGACCCTGATGGGCGCGAGCGGATCGGCGAACGTGGCGGTGCCGACCTGGACCGCGGAGGCGCCGGCCATGAGGAACTCGAGCGCATCATCGGCGCAGGTCACGCCCCCCGCGCCGATGATCGGGATCGAGACGGCCTGGGCGACCTGATAGGTGATGTGGACAGCGATGGGCCGGATGGCCGGGCCGGATAGCCCGCCGCTCCCGCTGCCGAGCACCGGACGTTTCTTCTGGATGTCGATGCGCATGCCGAGCACCGTGTTGATCGCCGTCAGCCCATCGGCGCCGGCCTGCTCGATCGCGCGGGCGACCGCGACGACGTCCGGGGCGTTCGGGGTGAGCTTCACGATGACCGGGAGGTCCGTCTCCTGCTTCACCGCGGCGGTCACCTGTCCTGCAAGGTCGGGGTCGAAGCCGAAGAGCATCCCGCCCTTCACGTTGGGGCAGGAGATGTTGAGCTCGTAGGCGACGACGCTCGTGATGCCCGCGAACTCGCTCACCACCGTCACGTAGTCGTCGACGCTGTATCCGGCGACATTCACGATGACCGGCACGCCGAGCTGCGCCCAGGCCTTCGCGTACTTCCTCGCGACGCCGGCGGCGCCCGGGTTCTCGAGGCCGATCGAATTGAGGATCCCGGACGGCGTCTCGGCGATGCGGTACTGCGGATTGCCCGGACGCGCGAGGACGGTCGTCCCCTTGTTCACGATCGCGCCGAGGCGCGCCACATCGAAGAGCTCCGCGTACTCGACGCCCTGCCCGAACGTCCCTGACGCGGTGAGCACCGGGTTCCGGAGCCGGAGGCCGCGCGCCGCATCCACCGCGAGGTCGACGCCCGCCTCGGGACGGTCGGCCGACCGGATCGGCGTCACCGAGGCGGACTCGGACAGGTCGATCCGCGCCAGCTGCTCGGCGAGGGGCGACGGCTCGCGCGACTCGGCATCGACCTCGCCTGACACCGCCTCGATGATGGAGGCGCCGTCGACGTCGGCGAGCTCGACGCTATCGTCCTCTTCATCGCCGGCGGCGATGTCCTCAAGGGACTCCTCGATCGCGCGGCTCACGTTGACCGGCCGCTCGGCCTTCTTGCCCGGCCTGCGCCATGGCATTACCGGACACCCACCGTTGCCGGCTCTCCCTCGGCGAAGCGCATCTCGCCGAGCGGGAAGACCGGTCCTTCACGACAGACCCGCGCGTTCCCCTCGGACGTGACCACGACGCACGCGCGACAGACGCCCATCGCGCAGCCCATGTGCTGCTCGACCGCGATCTGCGCATCGAGGAGGACCTGGCGGCCGGGGAAGACCGCGCTCGCGCGGGCCGCCTCGTCGCGCATCCGGCCAAGTGCGGCGAGCATCGGCCACGGTCCGCAGGCGCAGAGCTGATCGGCCCACGGCAGCAGCGTCGAAAGCGCGTCCGTGACCCGGCCTTTCACGCCGAAGGACCCGTCGTCCGTGGTCGTGACGTACTCGACCGAGGGCGGGAGCAGCCGGGATGGCCAGAGGTATTGGATCGAGCGGCCGCCCATCACGAGGGTCACGTTGCGGCGCGCCGATTCGTGCTCCGCGAGCACCCGCATCGGGGCGATGCCGGTGCCGCCGGCGATGAGCAAGAGGTTCCTTGTCGCGCGGTGGATCACGAACGCGCTCCCGAGCGGCCCGAGGAGGTCAAGGTCGTCGCCCGGGCGCCGCGCCGCGATCCACTCGCCGCCGTCGCCGAGCGGCTTGACGATGAGCTCGATCTCGCCGGACTGCCGGTCGATCCGGTTGAAGGAGTACGGGCGCCGTAGGAGCGGGTCGAACCGCGTGCCCGGTCGCACGTGCACGAACTGTCCGGCCCGGGCCTGCGTCGCGATGCCGGGTGCGGCGACCTGCAGCACGACGCCGAGGTCGCCGATCTCGCTGCGGGCCAGGACCCGGCCGGTCTCGAGGATCACGAGGGGTCCGTGACCGTCTCGCCGAGCGCTCGACGCACCCCGCGGATCACGGCCATCAATACGTCGCCGGGGACTGCCGCTCCCCATGGTCCGCGCGACAGGAAGTCGCGATCCAGCGTCGTCAGCTCCTCGCAGAAGAGCACGCCGTCCCTCCGAAGGCCCCCGACGCCGCGCTCGATGTGCACGTGCGTCGGCCCCTCGGCACCGTGCGAGAAGATGGGCACGACCATCACGTCGTCGGTGAGACGGTTCCGAATGTCCGCGGACACGACCAGAGCCGGACGCGGTTGGTGTGGATCATCCGGTTGCCCCGGAATATGGACCGACCAGATCTCACCTCGAGCGGGGAGTGTCACGAGCGCCGGCCGAGCCGCTTGCCGGCGGCAGCGCTCCGGACACGCCGCCAGTCCGCGCGTTCGACGCCATGACCTGCAGCGTCCTCGCGCAGCTGTCGCTCCATGGCGACCTCCTGACGGCGCTCGTTCCAGAGGCGCAGCGCGTCATCCAGCACCGCGCTGCGATCCATTCCCGGCGTACCGGCGACGTGCGCGTCGACGGCGGCAAG
>JANXXG010000203.1 GCA_025350745.1 Chloroflexota bacterium
GAGTAGTCCTCGCGCTTCAGGGCCCCGCGCTCGCGGATCCGCTGGATCATCGCGCCACCGCGGTCGTACGGCAGCGTGACCTGCACGTGGGTCCAGCGCGACCTCGCGGCCTCGCCGAGACGCTCGCGGAGCGCGTCAAGCCCCTCGCCGGTCCGACCCGACACGAAGACCGCCCGCGGGAATTCGGCACCGAGGGCCTCGCGGAGCGCGTCGCCCTCAGGGCCGCGGAGCGCGTCGGCCTTGTTGAGGACCAGCAGCTGTTCGCGCGCACCGAGCTCGAGCGACTTCAGCGTGTCCTTGACCACGCGCATCCGCTCGTGGAGATTCGGATGTGAGACGTCGGCCACGTGGACGAGGAGGTCCGCGTCGGCCAGCTCCTCGAGCGTGGCGCGGAACGCTGCGACGAGCGCCGGCGGCAGCTTGTTCACGAAGCCCACGGTGTCCGAGAGGAGCAGGTTGATGCCCTTGGCCACCTCGGCGCGCCGGGTCGTCGGATCGAGCGTGGCGAAGGGCTGGTCCGCGACGAACACGTCGGCACCCGACAGCGCGTTGAGGAGCGTCGACTTACCCGCGTTCGTGTACCCGACGAGGGCCGCGAGGAAGAGCCCTTCCTTCGCGCGCGACCGGCGGCTGCGCTCGCGCTGTTCCGCGACGGTCGCGAGCTTCGCCTTCAGCTCCTGGATCCGCCTGCGGATCACCTGGCGGTCGCTCTCGAGCTTCGACTCACCTGGACCACGGGTGTTGATGCCACCGCCGAGGCGCGACATCTCGCGGCCGAGACCCTGGAGCCGCGGCATCCGGTATTCCATCTGCGCAAGCTCGACCTGCAGCTGCCCTTCCTTCGACCGCGCGTGGCGGGCGAAGATGTCGAGGATCACAGCGGAACGGTCGATGACCCGCGCGTCCAGCAGAACTTCAAGGTTCTTCTGCTGCGCCGGCGAGAGCTCGTCGTCGAACACCATGAGGTCGGCGCCGGTCCGCGCCCGCTCGAGTGCCAGCTCCTCTGCCTTGCCCTTCCCCACCCAGGTGTTCCGGTCGGGCGTACGGCGATGCTGCGTGGCGCGCCCGACCACCGTGCCGCCCGCGGCGGTCACGAGGGTCGCGAGCTCGTCGAGCGAGTCCTCGGCCTCGAGCGCGTTGCCCTGCTGCTCGAGACCCACGAGGAACGCGCGCTCGGCCGGAGCCGCCGTGTCGAAGGTCATTGCTCAGATCTCCTTCTGTGTTTGGGCTTCGCCCAAACTGCTCAGGGCTGGTGGATTCGCTCCTCGCGGCAAAGCCGCTCGTCGCTCAGATATCCCCTTGAAATACATACTCGGCCGGGCCGGCGAGCTCGTAGCGAGCGCCTCGGGCCCGGACCACCAGTGTCCCACCCGGGAGCCGGACCCGGACCGTATCGCTCGTCACGTCCCCCCGGGCGGTCGCGGCCGCGACGGCCGCGCACGCGCCGGTGCCGCAGGCAAGCGTTTCGCCGGCTCCGCGCTCGTGGACCCGGAGCGTGATCTCGGATGGGCCGCGACCCCGAACGGCCGCCACGTTCGCCGGGCCGGCGAGTGCGGTCGAGGCAGCGGCGAGGGCTTCGAGGTCGAGGCGCGCCGGATCGTCGACGAAGACGACGACGTTCGGGTTGCCGACGCGGACCTCACGGGCCTCGTACTCACGACCCCCGACTGCGATCCGAAGCGGCGAGCCAAGCTGTGGCGCGTCGAGCTCGACCGTGTAGCCATCGGCGTCGCGCCAGGCCCTGACGAGGCCGCTCTTCGTGTCCAGCTCCAGTGAATCGCCGCCGTAGCGCTCGAGAAGGTACCGCGCGACGCAGCGCGAGCCGTTGCCGCAGGCATCCGCGATCGAGCCGTCAGCGTTGTGGATCACGAGCGGCCAACGGGTCCCCTTTGGTGTGCCGATCACGAGAACGCCATCGGCGCCGATGCCGGTGCGGCGGTCGCACAGCGTCCGCGCCCGCGCTGCGTCGAGCTCGACGCGGCCATCGTGCTCGTCGAAGACGATGAAGTCGTTGCCGCAGCCGTGCATCTTCGTGAACTTCATGCGACCGCGTGCTCCAACGCGCTCAGCGGATCGACAGCGAGCGGATCCACCCAGCGGATGTCCGGATCGCGGCGGAACCAGGTCATCTGCCGCCGGGAGTACGCCCGAACGTCCTTCGCGGTCGCCTGGATCGCCTCCTCGAGCGTGGCTTCCCCACGCAGGTGCGCAGCCCAATGCACGTAGCCGTGGGCGCTCATGCTCGGACGGCTCGGGTCGATGCCCTGCTCGACCAGCCGAGCGGTCTCCGCGAGCACGCCGTCCGCGGCCATCTGCCGGACGCGCGCCATGATCCGCTCGTCGAGCCAAGCGCGCGGCGGATCGAGGCCGATGCGCGGGCAGCTGATGCGGTCCCCCCGCTGCGCCGGGACCCGTCCCGCGAGCATCGCGAGCTCCAGATAGCGCACCACCCGCCGGGCGTTCCGCGCATCGACACGATCCGCTGCCGCCGGATCGATCGCCGCGAGCTCACGGTGGAGCGCGGCACCGCCCTCGGCAGCTGCCCGAGCCTCGAGGGACGCGCGGATCGCCGGATCTGTCGGCGCCTGGTCGAAGGCGAGCCCGTCCAACAACGCGCGGACGTAGAGGCCGGTCCCTCCGACGACATACGCGGTATGCCCGCTGGCTCTGATGACCGCGAGGGCCAAGCGACCATCAGCCTGATAGCGGGCGGCGTCGTACACGGTGCCGGGATCGACGAGATCGATGCAGTGATGGCGGACGCGCCGCTGCTCCTCTCGCGTCGGCTTCGCGGTCCCGATGTCCATGCCGCGGTACACCTGGCGCGAGTCGGCCGACACGATCTCGCCGCCGGTGCCCTCCGCGGCGCGCAGCGCGAGGG
>JANXXG010000008.1 GCA_025350745.1 Chloroflexota bacterium
CGTACCACGCGCCCGCGGCGGCGCTCATCTCGCGACTGTTCTCCCCCCGAGTCCGCGGCGCTGCGATGGGCCTCCACATCACCGGCGGCCATCTGTCGTTCTTCGCCGCACCGCTGCTCGCGGCCTATCTGGCAACGACGACGGGCACGTGGCGGACCGCGTACCTGTGGTTCGCGGTCGTCCCGATCGTCCTCGGGATCGCGTTGTGGCTCATCACGCCGGCGGACGGCCGCGCGCGCGCCACCGGCGATCTCCTGGCGCCGTTCCGCGAGATCCGTACGGTCTTTCGGACGATCGGTCCGCTGGTGTCGTTGTCGGTCGCGTTCCAGGTCGGGATCGCATCGATGTTCGCGTTCCTGGCGCTGTACCTCGTTGACGCGCGCGGGATCTCACCGGCGCTCGCGGCGATCGCATTCGGGTTCACCCAGCTCGTCGGCATCGTCGGCGCGCCGCTCGGCGGGTGGCTGTCCGATCGTCTCGGACGCCGGACGCCGATCCTTATCTCGCTCGCCGTGATCGGGCCGTCCGTCTACCTCATCGCGATCACGCCGAATGACCTCTTGCTCATCCCGTTGACGATCTTCGGGCTCGCGTTCTCGATGCGGGGAACGGTTACAGAGGTGCTGGTGATGGACACTGCGCCGGCCAACCGGCGCGGAGCGGTGCTCGGTGCCTATTACCTCGCGGCGCAGCCCATCGGCGGCATCGCGACGCCGATCTTCGGACTCATCGCCGGCGCGGTCGGGATCAGCGCCGCGTTCAGCGGCATCGGCCTGCTGCTGGCGGCGATGTCGTTCGTGGCCGTCGTCATCGGTCGCGGGATGTCGGACGGCTGACCGCGACCCTGTTCGACGACGTTGCGCCGCACCGCGGAATATCGTTGCACGCGTGATCGGACAAGCGCGTTTCGGCCGCACCGGCCACCTGAGCAGTCGGACCATCTTCGGCGCCGCCGCGCTCTCCAAGGCATCGCCGGCCGACGCGGATCGCGCGCTCGCGCTCGTCGACCGATACGGCCTCAACCACATCGACACGGCGGCCAGCTATGGCGACTCGGAGCTCCGTCTTGCGCCGTGGCTCGCGGGGGCCGGCCGCGACCGGTTCTTCCTTGCGACCAAGACCGGTGAGCGCACCTACCGCGGCGCGCGCGACCAGATCCGGCTCTCCTTGCAGCGGCTCGGCGTGTCGTACGTCGACCTCATCCAGCTGCACAACCTTGTGGACCCGGCCGAGTGGGAGATCGCCTTCGGGCCAGACGGTGCCCTCCGGGCGGCGATCGAGGCGCGTGACGCCGGTCTCGCTCGATTCATCGGGGTCACCGGCCATGGGGTCACGGTCGCGGCCCGGCACCGGCAGAGCCTCGAGCGATTCGACTTCGACACGGTCCTCTTCCCGTACAACCCGACGCAGCTGCGCGATCCGGCCTACGCGGCCGACGTCGAAGCGCTCCTGCGCACCTGCGCGGAGCGGGACGTCGCGACCCAGACCATCAAGAGCATCACGCTGGGGCCCTGGGTCGACCGACCCGCGGACGCACTCACGTGGTACGAGCCGCTCACTGAGCAAGCGGACATCGATATCGCGGTCCGGTTCGTGCTCGGCCGCGAGGGACTGTTCCTGAACACGGCGAGCGACATCGGTCTGCTCGCCAGGGAGCTCGATGCCGCGAGCCGTGGCGGCACCCGTCCGACCGACGTCGAAGTGAAGTCCCTCCTCGAAGGGCGCGGTATGACCCCGCTCTTCGCATGACGACGTTCGAGCGGCGAGTGGCGGGCGTGGTGAAGCGCATTCCCCGAGGACGGGTGGCGAGCTACTCGATGGTCGCGGACCGCGTGCGCAGGCCCGGCGCCGCCCGCGCGGTCGGCGCGGCGCTCGCCCGGGGCCTGGAGACGGGTGCGGCACACCGCGTCGTCCGGGCGGATGGCCGCCTCGTGGTCAGATGGCCCGAGCAGTCCCGGCTGCTCGCCCGCGAAGGTGTGACGGTCCACGGCGGCCGCGTCGCACCCCCGATCCCCTGGTGGCGCTCGTGAATCGCCGGTGGGCCAGCACCATCCCGATCATCCTCGTGGTCGCCGCGCTCGTCATCGGGCTCATCGGATCGGCGTTCGCGGTACCCGCGTCGCTGCCGTCGCCGAGGCCAGATGTCATTTCGATCGGTCGACCTGATCTCACCGCGCCGCCCGCCCCGACGCCGCTCGGCCGGTACCCCACAGGCGCGGAAGCGACCGTCGTCGGGTCATGCGTCAGCGGGATCGACCCGAAGACCGTGCCCTCCCAGATCGCCCAGAGCTTCTGCGTCTGCACCCTCAACGCGTTCGAGCAGCTCTACCCGACGTACGACCAGTTCCAGCAAGCCGTTGCCTCAGGCGCGATCACCGACGCGCTCCGGACGCAGATCTCGAACCGCTGCGTGCAGGCGATCGTCGGCGGGTAGCGGGCTACGGATGCAGGTCGGTCAGGAGTCCGGACAGCAGCGTCGCGAGACCGAGGAATGACAGGAACCCGCCGCAGTCGGTGAACGTGGTCAGCACGATCGACGACGCCGTGGCCGGGTCCTGGCCGAGGACCTTGAGCACGAGGGGCACCGATGCGCCGCAGATGCCGGCGATGATCATCGAGAACACCATGGCGATGCCGATCACGAGCGTGAGCCCGGGCGAGTGGCTCCAGAAGTACACGCCGATCATCGTGACCGCCGACACCGCCAGCCCGTTCAGCACGCCTACGCGGGCCTCCTTGAAGATGAGGCGGGGCCAGTCCTTGATGCTCACTTCGCGTAGCACCAATCCGCGCATGGTCACCGCGAGCGCCTGCATGCCGCTGTTGCCGGACTGACCGGCGACGACCGGCAGGAGCACCGCGAGCGCGCTGAAGCGCTCGATGGTGCCCTGGAACAGGCCGACGACCGACGCCGCGAGGAACGCCGTCGCGAGGTTGACCTCGAGCCAGGGAAGGCGGCGTGATACCGCGAAGCTCACGCGAGAAAGCGCAGTCTCGTCGCGGCTCGCACCGACCATCGTCTGGATGTCGCTCGTGGCCTCAGCCTCGGCCGCCGCCAGGAGCGCGCGGTACCGGATGACGCCGACGAGGCGGCTCTGCAGGTCCACCACCGGGAACGTCGCGAGCCGCTGCGAGGCAAGCGAATCCACGATCTCCTCGCGGGTCGCGGTCACGACGACCGATACGGGCGTGCCGCGCACGATGTCCTTGAGCTTCGTCTCGGGCAGCGCGGTCACGAGCTCGCCAAGGGGGACGGAGCCCGCCAGCCTGCCATCCGCGTCCATGAGATAGATCGCACCGAGCTCCTTCTCTTTGAACGCGCGCATGCGCCGGAGCGTCTCTTCAACGGTGAGCTCGGAGCTGAACGCGGTGATGCGGGGATCCATGAGCGCGCCCGCGGAGTCCGCGGGATACGACAACAGCTCACGGAGATGCTCCGCCAGCCGCGCATCCAGCAAGGCGAGCTTCCGCTCGCGCTGCGCGTGGTCGAGGCTGGCGAGCATCGGAGCTGCCTTCGTAGGAGGGATGGTCCGCAATGCCGCTCGCGTGGCCTCATCGCCGAGCTCGCCGAGCACGGTCGCGGCGATGCGCGGGCTGAGCCGCTCGAGCAGGCCCGACGCGTTCGATGACGCCGTCGCCTCGATGAGCCGCGCCACCTCCGCCGCGGGGAGCTCCTCGAGGATGTGCGCGACCTGGTCCGGGTACAGCCGGATGAACTCGCCGGTCAATGTCCGGCTCGTTTCGGTGACGCTCAACGCACCCTCCTCAGGCTCGCGGTGCATATCATGCCGTTGCTTTCTGCCGCGGTCCTACCCCGCCCGGAGAACGGGTCGCGCCCTCGTCAGCGGGCGCTTTTCTTACCCACTTCTCATCGGGACAGCCCTAGACTTCGCCGCGGGGATGAGTGGCTCCAAGGCAGACCGGCCGTACGGACGTTTCCCACGGCACGGCGTCGCGCCGGAGCCCGAGATCGTGCTGGCCGTGGCCCCGGCGCGAGGGCGCCGGCGCCTGGTGGCGTGGCTCCAGGCCCGCACCCGTCGCGAGCGGATCGAGCTCGTGCTCACGGCCATCCTCGTGTTCGCCGCGATATCGCTGTCGGTCTCAGCGCTTCCGAAAGGGGTGCAGCTCGGGACGGTCGCGAATCCGCTCCCCACGCCGACGCTCACGATCCCGGAGCTGTACACGAAGCTCGCGCAGACCGTCGTCACGGTCCGCTCGGAGCTCGCTGACGGGAAGACGGCACTCGGGAGCGGCGTCATCATCGACGAAGACGCGGACATCCTCACGGCGCTCCATGTGGTGGCGGACGCGACGCGGATCACGGTCACGTTCGCGGACGGTCTGACGGTCGAGGCGAAGATCTTCGCGAAGCAGCCCGACAACGACATTGCGGGGATCCGTGCCCTCGGCCATCCGGACAACATGGCGGTCGCCACGATGGGGAACCCGAACAACCTCACCATCGGCGAGGACGCGATCGTGATCGGGAACCCGTTCGGTCTCAGCCGAAGCCTGTCCACAGGGGTCATCTCCGGGCTGCATCGGACCATCCAGCCCCCCGGCGCGGCGAAGCCGATGACCGAGCTCATCCAGTTCGACGCGTCGGTCAATCCCGGCAACTCGGGCGGACCGCTGTTCAACCGCGACGGGGACGTCGTCGGGATCGTGAGCGGGCTCGCGAATCCGAACGGTCAGGCATCGTTCGCCGGCATCGGCTTCGCGGTCAACATCCAGGCGGCCGGCGGGGCCGTCGGCGTTCCGCCGGACTAGCCGGATCACTCGGATCACAAGGAGAGAACAGATGGATCAGACGTCGGCCGAGCAGGGACAGACCGAGATGGGTCGACTCCTCTATGAGGTGAAGAAGGTCATTGTCGGCCAGGATCACCTCCTCGAGCGGATCCTCGTGGGCCTGCTCGCGCGCGGGCATCTGCTCGTCGAGGGCGTGCCTGGCCTGGCGAAGACGCTCGCCATCAAGACGGTCGCGGGCGCGGTGCATGGCGAGTTCAAGCGGATCCAGTTCACCCCTGACCTCGTGCCGGCAGACCTCGTCGGGACGCGCATCTACAACCAGAAGAATGGCGAGTTCCAAACGTCGCTCGGTCCGGTGTTCACGAACCTGCTCCTCGCCGACGAGATCAACCGCGCGCCGGCGAAGGTCCAGAGCGCGCTGCTCGAGGCGATGCAGGAGCGCCAGGTCACGATCGGCCGGGAGAGCCACCCGCTGCCGGATCCGTTTCTCGTCATGGCGACGCAGAACCCGATCGAGACCGAAGGCACGTACGCCCTGCCCGAGGCGCAGGTCGACCGATTCATGATGAAGGTGATCGTCGGCTATCCGACCGAGATGGACGAGTTCCTGGTCGTCGAGCGGATGGCCCAGGGCATGGCCCGCGTCTCACCGGTCATGACCACCGATCGGCTCCTCGGCCTGCAGCGCGAGACCGACGCGGTCTTCGTCGATCCGGTGCTCATGGAGTACGTCGTCCGACTCTCGACGGCGACGCGTCATCCCGCGGACTTCGGCCTGCCGGAGATCAAGAAGTACATCACCTACGGCGCGAGCCCGCGCGCCTCCATCAATCTGATCCTGACCGGGCGGGCGCTCGCGTTCATGCGTGGCCGCACCTATGTGCTCTCGCAGGACATCCTTGACCTCGTGCACGACGTGCTTCGCCACCGGCTCGTTCTCTCCTATGAAGCCCTCTCCGACAACGTGTCTCCGGAGCAGATCATCGACCGCGTGCTCCAGAAGATCCCCGTGCCGACCGCGCCGATGCAGGGTCATGTCAACGTCCCGGCCTGAAGCCATCTTGCGGCGCGTCGAGTGGACGGTGATCCGCCGGCTCGACGGGCTGCTCCAGGGTGAGTATCGGACCCTC
>JANXXG010000248.1 GCA_025350745.1 Chloroflexota bacterium
GTCGGCCGCGATCTTGAATGCGAGCGCGCTGAACGGCTCGTTGTCGGTCGCGTGGCGCACCAGCTCCTCGCCGCTCTTCACGTCCGTGCCGGTCACGGGCGGGACATCCAGCGGGGACGGCAGGTAGGCGACGACCGCGTCGAGGAGCGGCTGCACGGCCTTGTTGCGGAGGGCCGCGCCGCAGAGGACGGGAACGATCTTCCCGGCGATCGTCGCCACGCGCAGCGCCTTCACGAGCTCTTCGTTGGTGATGTCGTGCTCCTCGAGGTACTTGTGCATGAGGTCGTCATCCGTCTCGGAGACCTTCTCGACGAGCAGGTCGTGAGCGGTCTTCGCCGCGGCGGCGTATTCGGCCGGAATGTCCTTGATGACAGCGTCCGCGGGCGTGTCCAGCTCCCAGAAGAGCGCCTGCATGAGGATCAGGTCGATCACGCCCTTGAAGTTCGCCTCGGCGCCCATCGGGATCTGGATGGCGACCGGGTTCGCCCCGAGACGGTCGACGATCATGTCGAAGCAGCGCTCGAAGCTCGCGCCCATCCGGTCCATCTTGTTGACGAAGCAGATGCGCGGCACCGCGTACTTGTCGGCCTGGCGCCACACGGTCTCGGACTGCGGCTCCACGCCGGCGACCCCGTCGAACACGGTGACGGCCCCGTCCAGGACGCGCAACGAGCGCTCGACCTCGACGGTGAAGTCCACGTGTCCGGGCGTGTCAATGATGTTGACGCGATGATCCGCCCAGAAGCACGTGGTGGCCGCGGCGGTGATCGTGATCCCCCGCTCCTGCTCCTGCGGCATCCAGTCCATCGTCGCGGCGCCCTCGTGGACCTCGCCGATCTTGTAGATCTTCTTCGTGTAGAAGAGGATCCGCTCGGTCACGGTCGTCTTGCCCGCGTCGATGTGGGCGATGATGCCGATGTTGCGGACACGATCGAGCGGGTACTCCCGCACGATGCCCGCCTTTCCGGCCTTGGTCTCGATGGTCATCGCAGCCGTACCACTACCACTTGTAATGGGAGAACGCCTTGTTGGCTTCGGCCATCTTGTGCGTCTCCTCCTTACGGCGAACGGCGGCACCGGTGTTGTTCATCGCGTCCATCAGCTCGCCGGCAAGCTTCTCGGCCATGGACTTGCCCGGACGCTTGCGAGCGGACTGGATGAGCCAGCGCATCGCGAGCGATCCGCGGCGGGCCGGGGGGATCTCGACCGGGACCTGATAGGTGGCGCCACCGACGCGGCGGGGCTTGACCTCGAGCAGGGGCGTGGCGTTCTTCAGGGCGGTCTCGAAGACCTCGACCGCGGGCTTCCGCGTCGCCTGCTCCGCGCGTTCGACCGCGTCGTAGACGATGCCCTCGGCGGTCGAACGCTTGCCGTCGCGCATCACCTTGTTGATGAACTGCTGGACGGTCACGTTCCCGAACTTCCGGTCAGGGAGCTTCGGACGGTCGGTGGGCCGCGCTCGGCGTGGCATCTAGTTCAATCTCCGGCTGCGCCGGAGACACGCCCCGGGCGGGTTGAGCTCACTCGTCGCGGCAAAGCCGCTCCTCGCTCGCATTACTTCGGAGCCCGCTTCTTCGCGTTCGGGTTCTTCGCGCCGTAGAGCGAGCGACCCTGCTTGCGATCCTTGACCCCCGCGGTATCGAGCGTGCCGCGGATGATGTGGTACTTCACCGACGGTAGGTCCGGCACTCGTCCCCCGCGCACCAGGACGACCGAGTGCTCCTGGAGGTTGTGACCGATACCAGGGATGTACGCCGTGACCTCCATGTGATTGGAGAGGCGCACCCGGGCGATCTTCCGGAGCGCCGAGTTCGGCTTCTTCGGGGTCATGGTGCGAACGATCGTGCAGACGCCACGCTTCTGGGGCGCGCCCTTGCGAAGCTGCACGAACCGGCGGTCGAGCGAGTTCCAGGTCGTGCGCAGCGCGGGCGTGTCCACCTTCGGCTTCTGGCTCTTACGGCCCTTTCGGACCAGCTGCGAGATCGTCGGCATCCTGCTCGTTCTCCCCTGTCATCGCATCGCGATGTTTTCGTATCGCCGGCGACACGCGCGCGCAGACGACAACGTCTTTGCCCGCGTATCACTGGTGTTCCCCGACGGAGGCGCCTGCCTTTCGGCGAGGGCCCCCGGCACAGCGCGACCGATGTCACAAGAAGCGACGTGGCCGATGCGCGAAATGACCGCCCCACCCCGCTCGGGAAGGCGGTCACCGTCTCGAAAGACAGCCGGACGACAAGTATGACGGCTGGGCCGCGCGCCCGTCAACGCGGGATCGGCCTGGACCACCGTAAACCCGGTAATAGAGGGAGGGCCGCCTTTTCGGCGGCCCTCCTCGTGGCGCTTGGGGTCGAGCGAGCGCTACTCGGTCGCGGGCGCTTCCTTGAGCTCCCCGTCGGGCCTTCGAGGTCATGGAGTTTGCCGGTGGGTCAACGCGACGCGGTCGGACGAGGCGACGCACACAGGACCGCACCTGAGGGATTGGCGATAATTGTTGCGTCGAAGACGGTCGCGTAGGTCTTCCCGTTGTACAGGCTTGGATTGAATGCGTTGGGCTTTTTCGTAGCAAGCCGGATCCAGGCGCGCGGCCTGCACCAGGACCATCCTTCGACTTCCGTGGTGGCGATCCCCTTCATGGGACCCTCCG
>JANXXG010000253.1 GCA_025350745.1 Chloroflexota bacterium
TCTCGCGGTTCTACGACGTGCAGAAGGGCCGGATCCTGCTCGACGGCGTGGACCTCCGGGACATGACCCAGCGCGAGGTCCGCCGGCACGTCGGGGTCGTCCTCCAGGACCCGTTCATCTTCGCCGGGACGATCGCCTCGAACATCCGGCTCAACGAGACCGCGATCTCCGACGAGCAGGTGCGGGCCGCCGCACGGTTCGTGAACGCGGACAAGTTCATCGACCGGTTGGCCGATGGCTATGACACGGTCGTCACGGAGCGCGGCTCGACGCTTTCGGTCGGCCAAAAGCAGCTGCTCGCGTTCGCACGCGCGATCGCCTTCAACCCGGAGATCATGCTCGTGCTCGACGAGGCGACGTCATCGGTCGACACGGAGACCGAGCACCTCATCCAGGACGCCCTTAAGAAGCTGATGGTCGGACGGACCTCGATCATCATCGCCCACCGCCTCTCGACGATCCAGAACGTCGACCGCATCGTCGTGCTCCACAAGGGCCGGGTGGCCGAGATCGGGACGCACCGCGAGCTGCTCGAGCAGCGTGGCGTCTACCATCGCCTCTACGAACTCCAATATCGCGCCCACGAGGCCGTCAGCTAAAAGGCCGCTCCTCCTCTTCGTCGCGGCGCTCGTCGTCGCGGCAAGCTGCGTCACCGCCGCGCCACCCGTCATCACGCCCGGTCCCGCGATCGGGGGCGTGCTCCTTGGCGCCGATCGGATCCAGATCCTCCACTCGAACGACATCCACGGCCACCTCGATATCACCGACACCGTCCAGGGCGGCACGACGTCGTTCTCGCAGGGCGGCCTTGTCGCGATGGCCCAGCAGATCGAGAAGCTGCGCGCCAAGGCGCCCGATCGGACGTTGCTGGTGGACGCGGGGGATGCCTGGCAGGGCACCTACATCTCCAACGAGAACAAGGGTCAGGCGATCACTGAGGTCATGTCTCTGCTGAGATACGACGCCCAGGCCGTCGGGAACCACGACTTCGACTGGGGCCAGGACGTGCTCAAACAACGCGCCCAGGAGGCGAGCTTCCCGTTCCTCTGCGCCAACTGCGTCGACGCGAGCGGGACCACCCCGAGCTACCTCAAGCCGTACACCGTGAAGGACCTCGGCATCGTGAAGGTAGCGATGATCGGGCTGATCCTTCCCTCGGCGGCATCGATCATCAAGGACACCAGCATCGTGGGGATGCGGTTCCTGCCGCTCGCGCAGAGCGTCCGCAAGTACCTGCCGGAGATGCAGCAGAAAGCGGACCTCCTCATCGCCATCACGCACGTCGGGCTCGAGCCGCTCATCACCGAGGGCGATCGCGCGCTCGCGACCGCCGTCCCGGAGCTCGACGTCATCGTGGGTGGCCACTCGCACACCGCGTTGCGGGCGGCGACGACGGTCGGGAAGACCGTCATCGTGCAGACCGGGGCCTACACGGCGAATCTTGGTGACCTCGAGCTGGTCATCGACCCGGCGACGAAGAAGGTCACCGCTGTGCCGACCCGCTCCAACGAGCTGATCCCCGTCGCTGGGATCGCCGGGCCGAAGAGCGACCTCGTACAGAAGGTGCAGGCCATCGTCGACGAGCGCAAGGCCGTGGGAAAGAAGTACACCGAGCGCGTCGTCGGGACGATCAAGAGCGCCTTGGACAACCCGCGGGCGGAGTGCGGCCTTGGGAACATGATCGCGGACGGCCTGCTCGAGTACGGCCGCCTGCAGAACTGGAAGAGCGACGTCGCCTTCTACAACGCCGCCGGCGTTCGGGCCCCCTTGCCCGCGGGACAGATCACCTATGGCCAGCTCTATCAGGTGCTGCCGTTCACGAACGTGGTGATGAACCTGGATCTGACCGGGAAGCAGCTGCGGGCGGTCTTCGAGGCCGCCTCCGGATCCGCGGGCCGCCTGCATGTCGGTGGCGCGACCTGGACGTACCACTTCGAGAACCCGGCGGGGTCGCGACTCCTGAGCGCCACGGTGGGCGGCGAGCCGGTGGACGAGGGGCGGATCTATCACATCGTCACGATCGACTACCTCTTCGGGGGTGGCGACGGCCACACCGAGTTCAAGCAGGCGACGAACGCCATCTACGGCGACATCGAGGTCGATGCCGTCGCCGCCTACATGACCGCGCACTCGCCGCTCGACCCGAAGGTCGAAGGCCGGATCCAACAGAAGTAGCCGACCCCACGCTGCAGCTCGCGATCGCCATCGCGCGGGAGGCCGGCGCGGTCTTGATGGACCGCGCGACCGCGGCGCCCCGCGGGGTCTCGGCGAAGTCCAGCCGGACGGACCTCGTGTCGGACGCGGACCGCGCGGCCGATGCCCTGGTCGTGGAACGCATCCGCTCCGCGTATCCCGACGACGCGATCGTGTCCGAGGAGGGCGGCCGGGTGGACGGCCGGTCCGGGCGGACGTGGTACGTCGACCCGCTCGATGGCACGATCAACTACCTCTACGGGATGCCGCACTGGTCAGTGAGCATCGCCTGCGCCGACGGGGATGGTGCCGTGGCCGGCGTGGTCTATGACCCGGTGCGTGCCGAGCTCTTCAGCGCCGGGCGCGGCGCGGGAGCGACGCTCGGTCCGCGCCGCCTCGCGGTCACCTCGGTCGCGGACCCCGGCCTCGCGTTGGTCGCGACAGGCTTCAGCTACGACGCAGGCGAGCGTGCCGCGCAGGCGGGCGTCCTGGGACGGCTCGCGGGTTCGGTCCGCGACATCCGACGCGCCGGCTCGGCCGCGCTGGACCTCGCCTGGGTGGCCGCGGGACGGCTCGACGCGTACTTCGAGGTGTCGCGCTCGCCATGGGACTCCGCTGCCGGAGAGCTGCTCGTCCGCGAGGCCGGTGGCGAGGTCACGTGGACGGAGCACACGGAGATCGTCGCGTCGGGTCGGCCGCTGCACGTGCCGCTCCTCGCGCTGCTTGGCGCAGCACACGACCCCAGCCGCTAGACTGGACCTCGGAATGGTGCTCGATCAGAAGACCCCGTCCGAGGTCCATCCCATCGATTTCGAAGCGGATGTCGTCCAGCGCCGTCCCCTCACGACCCAGACCGGGATGGGCGGCCACGAGCCGCGGATGATCGCCGGGGTCACGGCGAGCGACGACAACATCGTGTTCACGACCGTCAACATGCTCGTCAACTGGGCGCGCTCACGGAGCCCCTGGCCGCTGGGGTACGGCCTGGCGTGCTGCGCCATCGAGATGATGGCGACCGCCGCCTCGCACCATGATCTCGCCCGCTTCGGCGCCGAGGTGTTCCGGTCGAGCCCCCGCCAGGCCGACGTGATGATCGTGGCGGGAACGGTGACCCACAAGATGGCCCCGCGGCTGCGCCGTCTGTACGAGCAGATGCCCGAGCCCAAGTGGGTCATCGCGATGGGGAACTGCGCGAGCTCGGGCGGCGAGTTCTGGGACAGCTACGCGACCCTGCAAGGGGTCGACACGGTGGTCCCCGTGGACGTCTACGTCCCGGGCTGCCCGCCGCGGCCCGAAGCCCTGACCGAGGGAGTGCTCCGCCTTCGCGAAAAGATCTTCAAGGGCGGATAAAGAAGCTGACCACCATCGACCGTGAACGGCAGGTCATCGAGGAAGCGGCGGGAGTGAAGCTTCCGGTGATCGAGAGCGACGAGGGCCTCGAGACCGAGGAGCTGATCCTCAACATGGGCCCGCAGCACCCCTCGACCCATGGCGTGCTCCGGCTCGTGCTGAAGCTGCAGGGCGAGAAGATCATCGAGTGCATCCCGGTCATGGGCTACCTGCACCGCGGCCTCGAGAAGATCTTCG
>JANXXG010000277.1 GCA_025350745.1 Chloroflexota bacterium
CGCCGGTCGAGCTCGATGAACAGCGCGACGAGCGCGAGCGCGACCGCCGCGAGCATCAGGCCGTGGTACTCCCACCACGCGAGCGACCAGAGCTGGCCGAGGGTCATCGCGACCTGCGTCTCCGCCAAGACGATGAAGGACGCGACGAGCGCGCCCTGGAGCGGGAGGCGGCTGCGGAGATACTCGCGCCCCTGCTGGACGGCCGCGAAGATGAAGAGCCCGATCGCGACGACCCCTGGCGCGAGGAGCACGACGTCGTACCCGGTCAGGCCGTTGGCGGTCGCGCCGCCGCCGTAGCCGCTCACCCCACCGGGGAGGAGCGCGCGCATCAGGCCGCCGATGACCTGCGGGTTGCTGAGCGCGACCGCGCCGTAGAGCACGATCCCTCCGATCACCAGAGAAAGCAGCGCACGCGCGGGGAGGATTCGCTCGAGCGTCGCCGCGAACGGCGTGTACCGGATCGCGAAGATGATGGCTGGGACGAGCAGGCTGAGCTGCGCCGACAGGGCGACGACCGCGAGGGGATCGTCGACCCCGCTTCGGAGGAGCACGCCGGGCGTCGCGAGGCCGTGGACCGCGAAGATCCCGCCGATGCTGCCAAGACCCATCGCCACGAGCAGCGCGCGGTATTGGTGCAGCTGGAGGGCCGAGCGTGCAACGAGGAGGGCCGCGAAGAAGGCCACGATCGCGACGTTGGTGGTGACCACCAGATGCTCGACCGGGCTCGCGAGCGTCGCGTTGGCGCCCGGGGTCGCCAGGAGATAGCCGAACACGGCGAGGGGTACGACGAGAGCGATCGCCGCGAGCCCTCGCTTCACGCTGCGAATCCTATGCGGGGACGCGTCGGCGGAGCGCGAGCGCGAACACCGCCGGAATGACGACGAAGCCGATCGCGAAGACCGCGACCCAGAGGAGCAGCGCTTCCGGAGCGCAGGTCGTCTGCGCTGGGACGCATCCCTCGATGGACCGCAGACGCTCAATGATCAGAAGCGGGAGGCTGGCAGGCGCCGCCACGACCGAGGCCGTCACGAACGCGGTGGCGATCGCCGGGAACGACCGCTCGATCGACCCGGCCCGCTCGTCGATCCGGCGTGCGGACCGGGCCGCCCACAGCATCGCGACCGCGCTCGTGCCCGCGGCAAATGGGACGGCCCAGCCCCGCGGACCGGCGATCTCCCACAGCGTGAGGGCAGCCCAATAGGCGAGCTTGATGGTGGTCATGCGGCCGACGAGGAGATTGAGCGTGCGGAAATGCGGGCGGGGGCGCTCGGGGGCGTCTAGCGGTAGTTGGTCCACCACTTTTGCAGGAAGTACATCGTCGCGATGAGGATGGCCACCGTGACAGCGACCAGATAGAACTCGTTGGCTTCGCCGACCTCTGCGATCATGCCGGGCCTCCTACTTCAGGCTCTTGAGGTATGCGACCAGCGCGCCGATCTGGTCCGGGTCGAGCTGGCCGCCGTCGGCCTTCGCGAACACCGGCATGATGATGCCGGGCTTGATCTTCGGTGCGTGCGACACCCAGTCGATGAGCCACTGGTCGGTCGTCCCGGCCGCGGCCTTCGCCGCCTTGTTCTCGGCGTTCAACGGGCCATCGGTGCCGTACTTGCCGAGGTTCGGGGCCTGGGCGATCGGGGAGCTCTGACCCGGCGTGAAGCTGTGGCACGTCGCGCAGCTCACCTGGGCGATCGACTTTCCGAGCACGACCGGATCGCCCCCCGACACGACGGCCTTGGGCGGGTTCGGGACCGTCTCGAAGCCCAGCTCCTGGCGCACGGTGACGATGTCTGCCCAGTCCGCGTCCGTGCCGCGCTCGATGAACGCGATGAGCTGCCGGACCTGCTCGTCATTCAGCGGGCCGCCGTCCTGAAGGCCCCAGGCCGGCATGGAGATGCTGGGCGGCGGCTTGATCCGGCCACGGTGGATCGTGAGATCGAGCAGCGAATCCACCGCGGCGAGCTTCGCCGGATCGCTCTTGATGACGTCGTACCTGAACTCCGGCTTGTTGAGCGGAAGGCCAACGCCGACGTCGCCCTTTCCGTCCTTGCCGTGGCAGTCGAAGCAGAAATTGGCGTAGAGGTTACGGCCACGGATGACCAGCGCTTCCTGTTGGTGCTCCTCC
>JANXXG010000286.1 GCA_025350745.1 Chloroflexota bacterium
GAGGTCGGCGACGAGCCGTGCGGTCCGCGCCGGTGCCTCGGCCCGCGGGACCCGCAGCTTCACCCGGCCGGCGTCGTCACGGAACATGACCTCCCCGTAGCGCGAGAGGTCGCTGTTCGCGGCGCCGTCTCGAAGCGTCGCGCCGACGACCTTGTAGGGCGCCATGCGCTCCGCGAGATCGGCGAGGCCGCCGTCGTAGAGCAGCTTGCCGTGCTGGATGACGATGACCCGCTTGCAGAGGGCGACGATGTCGTCCATGTAATGGCTCGTCAAGAGGATCGTCGCGCCGTGCCGCTTATTGAGCTCGGAGACGAATGACCGGATGCGGGCCTGCATCGACACGTCGAGCCCGAGCGTCGGCTCATCCAGGAACACGACCTCTGGCCCGTGCAGCAGGCCGGCGGCGAACTCGACCTTCATGCGCTCCCCGAGCGACAGCTGCCGGACCGGCTTGTGGATGAGCGGCTGGAGCTCGAGCAGCTCAATGAGCTCGTCGAGCCGCCGCTTGTAGTCCGCGTCAGAAACGCCGTAGATCTGCTTGAGAACGAGGAACGAATCCGCCGCAGGGATGTCCCAGACGAGCTGGGTACGGTTCCCCATGAGAAGCGCGATCCGGCGGAGGAACGCGTAGTCGCGCTTCCAGGGCGTGTAGCCGAGCACCGTCGCATCGCCGCCCGTCGGGTAGAGGAGGCCCGACAGCATCTTCAGCGTCGTGGTCTTCCCCGCTCCGTTCGGTCCGAGGAACCCGACGACCTCGCCCGGGGCGATGCTGAAGTCGATCCCGGCGACCGCGGGGACCATCTTCCAGGTCCGCTTGAACAGCGAGCCGACCGTGGCCCCAAGGCCGGTCGAGCGCTCGTGGACCTTGTAGGTCTTCTCGAGCCCGCGGACGTCAACGACAGGGCCGCTCATCGAGCCTAGCCGCCGACGGCGCGACGGATGTCCGAGATGCTCACGATGACCAGGAGGCCGAGGAGCAGTACGAAGCCGACGGCATGGATCGCGGCCTCGACCTGCGGCGAGAGCCGCCGGCGCAGCAAGGCGCCGAGGAGGACGAAGAACAGCCGGCCACCGTCAAGGCCAGGGAACGGGATGATGTTGATCACCCCGAGGTTCACCGACAGGACGCCGACGAGCTTGAGGAACGTCGGGATCCCGAACTGCGCGACCTGCCCGGTCACGCGGAAGATCTCGATCGGCCCGCCAACGACGGGCGCCCCGCCGGCGTTGGTGGCGCGCTGCGAGATGAGCTGGCCCGGCAGCGCGAGGATCTGGCCGACGACCTCGCCGGTGAGCCCGGTCGCCTGCGAGAACGCCTGCGGGATCGGGACCGAGATCGGCGCCTGGACCTCCTCGAGCTGCACGCCGAGCGGACCTTCGCCGGCCGGCGGCTCGGCCCGCGGGATCGCCTTGATCGCGAGCGGCTTGCCGTCGCGAAGGATGTCGATGGTCAGCTCCTGCGACTTCGGCGCGGCGCGATTCGTGATCGTGACCATCGCTCGAGCGGTGTGGATCGGTGCACCGTCGACGTCCACGACGATATCGCCCACCAGTATCCCGGCCATCGCCGCGGGAGACGCGGGCCGAACGTCGAAGACGCGCACGTCGCCGGTGGGGGCGGTGCTCCCGGTCGCGAACGCGATCGTGAGGATGAAGACGGCGAGCACGAAGTTCATGAACACGCCCGCGGCGAGCACGAGCGCCTGCGCCCACCACGGCTTCGAGGTGAACGCGCGCGGGTCGCCCTCGCCGATCTGCTTGATGGAGAAGTCGTCCTGGCCAAGGATCCGGACGAAGCCGCCGAACGGGATCCAGTTGATCGTGTACTCGGTCTCACCCCGGCGGATGCCGGCGAGGCGCGGCGGGAATCCGAAGGCGAACTCGAGGACCTTCATCCCAAGGAGCCGAGCGGCCGCGAAGTGGCCGAACTCGTGGACCGCGACGATGAGCGTGAACGTCGCGATGAACAGGACGAGCGTCCGAAGGTCGGTGAAGATCGAGAAGATCCCGGTCATGCCCTCGCTCCCGCGGGCTGAAGCTCGCTCCGGACCCGGGCGTCGATGGCGGCGATGGTCGCAAGATCGGGCGCCGGTCCCGCGCCCAGCCCAAGCTCGGCGCCGCGCCGCAACAGACCGGCGATCTCGGTGAACCTGATCTCACCGCCGAGGAACCGCTCGACGGCGACCTCGTCAGCCGCGGACAGGCCGATCATCGCGCCCTGATCTCCGGTCCGGGCCGACGCGAGCACGAGCTCGAAGCACGGATACCGCTCGGCCTCGACGTCCCCGAAGTGCAGCGCCCGCGGGCTCGTCCAGTCGAAGCGCCGTGCGGGTGAGGGCTCGTGCTCCCAGAGGAGCGCGTATTGGATCGGCAGCCGCATGTCCGGCTCCGCGAGCTGCGCGATGACGCTGCCGTCCGCGAGCTCGACCATCGCATGGACCACGCTCTCGGGGTGCAGGACGACGTCGATCCGGTCATAGGGTGTGCCGTAGAGCCAGTGCGCCTCGACCACCTCGTAGCCCTTGTTCGTCAGCGTGGCCGAGTCGATGGTCACCTTGCGTCCCATCCGCCAGGTCGGGTGGCGCAGGGCCTCGTCCGCGGTGATCGAGTTGAACGAACCGAGCGCCCGATCGCGGAACGGACCGCCGGAGGCGGTGAGCGCGATCCGCCGGACGCGCTCGGGCGCGATGCCGCTGAGGCACTGCCAGAGCGCGCAGTGCTCGCTGTCCACGGGCCGGAGCCGCTTCCCCGCCCCGCCGCTCAAGGCACGCACCAGATGACCGCCGACGACGAGCACTTCCTTGTTCGCGAGCGCGACATCCTTTCCCGCTTCGAGCGCGGCGAGCGTCGGCCGCAGGCCGGCGATGCCCGGCGTCGCGACGAGCACCAGATCGACATCGTCCGCGGTCGCGAGCGCCACGAGATCGTCGTCCCCGGTCGCGACGCGGGTCACGCCGAGACGCGTGGCGACCTTCTTGAGCGCATCGCCGCGCGTTCGTGCTGCGAGCGCCGTGACCCGAAGCCGGTCAGGGTGCGCGGCGACGACCTCGAGGGCCTGCTGGCCGATCGAGCCGGTGGCGCCGAGGATGGCAAG
>JANXXG010000304.1 GCA_025350745.1 Chloroflexota bacterium
CATGCCCAGGCCATCATCGAGGCCTGGCGGTATGAATACAACGAGGAGAGACCGAAGAAAGCATTGGGCGGGCTGACACCCGCTGCTTACGCAAGACAACTGGCCGAGCGATCGGCTAAAGTGACAACCGGACTCTAAACGCAGATGCTACTCAGGATGGGGGGACGTCGGGTCCATGACGCCGATGACGAGTAGGATCGCCGTCAGGCCGGCACAGCAGTAGCTGCAGTGGAGACCGAGGCGCAGGCCGTGTCGCCAAGCCGTGCCGGCGTCCGCCGGCAACGTACGGCCGCGCACCGGTGCCTCCCGGCAGCAGGCAAGGTGGTGTGCCTTCCACGCGGTGAACTGGAGGGCGCCGGCGATCAGGATGACCCCGCCGACCGCGATCGGAACGGCGCGCGCCAGCGAAGGCCACTGCATCTCGACCGCTGCCAGCGCGACGCCCAGCGGAAAGGCGGCCATTCCGAACACGGTCCACACGAAGAAGTAACCCACGCCCACGAGCGCGGTCAGCCGACCGAGGCGCGTCTCGCCTGTCCTGCCGACGGCCTGGCGGTAGCGCCACAGCATTGGGACCAAAGACGGCAGCATCATCGCCACCATCATCACGACCCACATGCCAAGGAACGACGCTGCGGCGCCGGGCCACGTCTGTCCGGGCATCCGCATCCACGCCATCGACATCGTCCAGCCGCCGGGCATCGGCATCTCGCCCATCGCCGACATGGACGCGCACCAGACGATCGTCACCGCCGCGCTGGCAGCGAAGAGCAGCGCCGAGGCGCCGAAGAAGATTCGCTCCGACGTGCGCCCGGAAACCATGCGACGTTCATTCACCAGTTGTGCCGTGACTAACACGACACCGCTCAGCGCTTACCGTACTCGTCATGGCGGCGCATCCAGACGCCGGTCTCGTTGCGCCCTCGGGGTGCCCGGTCGAGCCACTGGTACAGGCCCCATAGGCCGTCCAGCCCGCGCGCGTAGGTCGAGTAGGTGTGGTAGACGACGCCGTCCTCGAGCACGAACGCACTCATGCCGGGAGCCTCCCGCGTGTACGTCGCCCAGTCCGTGGCGGTTCCCGCCGTGAGCTCGGTGAGCGTCTCCTCCTCGCCGATCGGCAGCGGCGGCCACGTCACCGACCCAAAGTTGTATTGGGCCACTCCGGACCGCAGTTGCTCCTCCGTGTATGCCACACCGAAGTCGGCGGTGAAGTCGCTTCCGCGCGACGACGCCCAAGGGAAACTCCAGCCCATCCGCCGCTTGTACGCCTGCAGCTTCGCGAGCGGTGCCCGCGACACCGCCCAGAGCATTACATCGTGGTTGGCCAGATGCGTGACGAACCCGTTAAAGCCGTCCGCTATTGCCGAGCAGTGCGGACACCCCGCCGTGTAGTCAGGCCCGAACATGAAGTGGTAGACGAGCAGCTGCGAGCGTCCTTGGAAGAGGTCTGCCAGCGAGGCGCTCCCCGCGTCGGTCTCGAATCGATAGTCCTTGTCGATCCGAACCCACGGCAGCTCCTGCCGCCGCCGCGCCAGCTCGTCGCTGCGCCGCGTGTGCTCCTTCTCGGCCTTGAGCAGCTCGAGCCGCGCTGCCAGCCATTCTTTACGTGTTCCGGTCATGTGTGTCGTCATCGCTTTTGTCTCCTTCGTTTGAGTGTCCATTGGTTTCTCCTCGATGGTTGTTGATCACGCGATAAACTTAGCGCAGGATATCGAAACGATGGGAGTTACAAGTGTGGCGGGATTCGTCGCAAGGTCGTCTGGAGTAAATCAGAGGTTCCCATGGACTCGCTGATCACAGCCGCGGCGCGTGCGCTCGCGGCGGGTGATCCCCTCGGCGCGTTGAAGCGGGTCGCCCTGCGCGACGATGCGCCGGCGCTCGCGCTTCGAGGCATTGCGATGGCGCAGCTCGGCGAGCTCGTTCGCGCGAAGGCTCTCCTGCGACGTGCGGCGCGTGCCTTCGGCGCGAAAGAGGCCGTGGCCCGCGCGAGATGCGTCGTCGCCGAGGCCGAGATCGCGCTCG
>JANXXG010000311.1 GCA_025350745.1 Chloroflexota bacterium
TCTGACCGGTCTTAACGAGCACGACGCTGGCCGCGTCAGACTCGTTGTCTTGATCATCGACGGTTAGATGAAGAAGGAACATCGAGGGGACATTGAAAGGAAGTGAGTGCCATTTGGACTCCGCGTAGATGGTCATTACTAGTTACAAGTTAGCAAAGTCTTGTATAGACTAAGTTCCATGA
This sequence comes from Chloroflexota bacterium, assembly GCA_025350745.1. GTDB lineage: Bacteria > Chloroflexota > Limnocylindria > P2-11E > P2-11E > UBA4735. The sequence goes on from JANXXG010000311.1 coordinate 183, forward strand.
CACGGCCTGCTCGTCAACTCTTCCCGGCTACAGAACGCCGCGCCGAAGCGCTCGGGGCGCGCCTTCGCGCTGCCCGCCTGCGGCGGCGCCTCAGCGAGACGGAGCTCGCGGAACGCGCGTTCGTTTCACGGCCCACGCTGCGCAAGCTCGAGCGGGGCGACCTCACGGTGAGCGCAGCAGTGCTCGCGCGCGTCCTTGAGGCATTCTCGCTCGACGGGGACCTTGATCTGATCGCCGCGAACGACGAGCTAGGCAATCGGCTCGCGGATGCGCGAACGCCGCTTCCCCACCGGCGTCGCACGGCGGAATGATGGCGGGCAAGGGAGACCGCTTGGCGGTCGTGCTCGACGCACCCGAGCTGGGTGTCGCACGCCACGTCGGAACGCTCATCCGGTGGCCGGGAACGAGCGCGCGCCGGCCGGTCTCGTTCGAGTACGCGGAGGGATGGCGCGGAGATCGAGAAGCGTTCGCGCTTGACCCGCGCACGCGTCTTTTCGCCTACGACCAGCCGTTGGGCGTGGATACGTTGCCTCCGGCGCTCCTTGACACGACCCCTGATGCCTGGGGCAAGCTGCTCCTCCAGCGCGAGCATCAGCGGCTGCTCGGCAACTGGGAGATGCTTGTCGAGATCTCCGACGAGACCAGGATGGGAGCCTTGCGGCTCGGTCCCACGGCTGCGGGCCCGTTCGTCCGCGCCGATGGCGGGGCCGTACCACCGATCGCGTCTCTCCGCGAGCTCCAGGATCTGGCGAGGGAGCTCGAGGAGAACCCCGACGCAGAGATCAAGGAGCGTCGGCTCCACGACCTGGTCGCCCCCGGGTCGTCGCTCGGAGGTGGGCGTCCCAAGGCGAACGTGCGCGACGCGGACGGCAGCCTGTGGATCGCAAAATTTCCCTCGCGCGAGGATCGCCGGCTCGACCTCGGGGCCTGGGAGTTCGTCTATGCCGACCTTGCCCGCGATGCAGGCATCGACGTGGCCGACCACCGGATCGAGGCCGTGATGGGTCGAGGCCGCGGCCGAACGTACCTCGTACGCCGGTTCGATAGGAACGCCGATGGCTCACGCCGGCTCTTCGTATCGGGGATGACGTTGACGGACCATCGCGACGGCGAGGCCGCCTCGTATCCCGATCTAGCGAAGGCGATCGCCGATCACGGGGCAGCTGGAACGGTAAAGGCGGATCTCGCACAGCTGTTCCGTCGTCTGATGTTCAACGTGGCCGCTGGAAACCGCGATGACCACCTGCGCAACCATGGGTTCCTGCGAACCCGCGAAGGCTGGCGGCTCGCGCCCGCCTTCGACATGAACCCTGCTCGCGCGGCGCACCGCCACAGCCTGTCGCTCGATGGCCGAAGCGATGACCAGGACGTTCTCACCGCATTTGCGACGCATCGGCTCTACCAGCTGTCCGCACGTGAGGCGCGAGAGATCCTCGGTGTGGTGGTGCGTGCTGTGTCGCAGTGGAAGGCTGAAGCGAAGGCAGTCGCGATCGGCGCGATCGAATGCGAGGCGGTCGCGCCGGCGTTCGCACAGCTCAAAGACGCTGCCGTTCTGGCAGCCGCCTAGGTCGTACAGCCGGCGAGGATCAGGGCAGGACGAGACGCTCGATCGCCTGGCGGGCCGCGAGGCCGTCCCCGATTCCCCCGACGAGGTACAGGCTGTCGCCGGAGGCCACGAGGTCACCGAGCGCTCGGGTGAGCGCCGGACTGGCGAAGACGGACCAGGTGTTGGTCAGCGGACTCCAGATCTCGGCGTCGGCCACCGGGACCCAGTTCGTGCGGTCGGGGAGCTCGAGCGATCCGCCGGTGATGAGCACCCGGCCGTCGGGGAGCACGGCAGCCTGCTGGACCAGCCGCGGCCGCACCAGCGCGCCGGCGTAGGTGAACACGCCGCGGGCGACGTCGAAGCGCTCGGCGGTGTTCGAGGCGCCGGACTGCCCGCCGATGAACAGGACGTCGCCGCGCGGCAGCGTGACGATCGCGTGCTGCACCCGCGCGACCGAGAGGTCCGGTCCAGGCACCCACCGATCCAGCGCCGGCTCGTAGATGACCGAGGTCGCGAGCGGGATGCCGAGCTGCGACAGGCCGCCCGCGACGAGCACGCGACCGTCGGGGAGCGCGGCGATGGAGAACCGGATCCGCGGATGCGGCAGCGATGCCGCCATGCGCCAGCTGTCGGTGCGCGGGTCGTAGATCTCGCTCGACGCGAGCGGGCGGGTGTTGAAGTTGCCGCCGGTGACGAGCACGAGCCCACCGGGGAGCGCTGCCGCGCCGTGATCGCTGCGGGCCTGAATGAGCGGCGCGGCCCGCACCCAGTCATGTTGATAGGGGAGGTAGACATCGACCCGGTCGGTCGAATGGAATCCGCCGCCGTACCACTCGACGCCGCCGGCGACGACGAGGCGATCGGACCAGCCGAGCGTCATGGTGTGATGGAGCCGGCCCGGAAGGCGCTGCGCGAGCGTGCGTGCGTCGCCGGTGACGGGATCGATGAGCTCGGTGATGGTGCTCACGACCGACGGGTCCTGCTCGTCGAGGCCGCCGAACACAAAGATCTCGCCGGTCGGCAACGCGAGCGCGCTCGCGTACGCCCGCGGCTGCGCGAGGTCGCCGGCGACGACCCAGGACGCGATGCCGCGGGCCGGCGCGCGCAGCGTCGGACCGACGACCGCGGCGACGATGCAGAGGAACAGGGTGAGCTGACCCAGGCCGGCGCGCGCGCTCATTGGGCGGTGAGCGTGACCGCCGCCATCGGTACCGCTTGGCCGGAGAACCAGGTCACGCCCTCCTGGACGAGATCGAATTGCACGCTGTACGCGCCCGGCTGCGACGGCACGGTGACCTGCGCGTTCACGGTGACGGTCTGGCCAGGCGCGACCGGCGCGCTGAGCTGCGTGCGCGTGCCGTTCCACACGACCACCACGCCTGCGGCCGTGCTCACGTGATAGGCGAACGCGACCTTCAGCGCCGGGTCCCAGGTGAGCGTGCCGGTATTGCGAACGGTGACCGGGATCGTGACCGTGCTGCCGCCGGGCGACGCGAGCGCCGGCAGCTGCGGCGTGTACAGCGCGCCGTAGGCCGGCACGCTGACGATCACCGGCGTGAAGGGCATCTGCACCCCCTGCCCCGAGAACCACGCGATGCCTTCCTTCACCACATCCCACTTGAGGGTGTATGTGCCAGGGGAGGCAGGACCGGTGACCTTCGCCGTCAGGTCGATCAGCTGGCCCGCGCGGATGCCGGCGAGCGGCGTACGCAGGCCGTCCCACACGACCGCAGTGCCCGATGAGTCGATCCAGTGATAGCTCAGGTTCACGGTCGCATCCCAGTCGCTCGCCGAGATGTTCTGGATGCGCAGCGGGACGCTCGTCGTCATCACGGTCGGCATCGTGGCCGGCACCTGCGGGAGCATCGATGAGCCGTAGGTGAACGGCACGATCGGAGCGACGGCCACGGGCTGATTGAACGTGGGCACACCCTTGCCGCTGAACCAGGAGATGCCCTCCTGCACGAGGTCCCACTTGAGGGTGTAGCTACCGGGCGTGGTCGGCACCTGGACCGTCGCCTGGAGGGTCTGCGCGGCACCGGGCGCGACGTCGGACCCGAGGTTCGAGCGCACGCCGTCCCACACCGCGGCGTTTCCGGCGGCGTCGATCCAGTGATAGCCGAGGTGCACCGGGTTCGATCCGGCGACGGGCCACGGGAAGTTGCCGGTGTTCGTGAGCGTGATCGGCACGGTCTGGGTCGAGCCCGACGCGGCGAGCGTGGCGATCTGCGGCTGGTACATCGCCCCGAACGTCTTCACGCAGCACACCACGACCGGGGTGCTGCCCATCTGCACGCCCATCGCGCTGAACCAGCTGATGCCCTCCTGGACGAGATCGAATCGCAGGCTGTATGCGCCGGCGTCCGGCGGGGCGGGCACCCTGGCCTGCACGGTGACGCTCTGCCCCGGACCGAGATCGGCCGGCAGCTTCGTGCGCGCACCGTCCCACACGACGGTCTTGCCGGTCGCGTCGTACCAGTGGAAACCCAGATCGACTGGATTCGAGGTGAGCGTCGGGAAGATGCTCTGGCCGATGTTCGTCAGCGTGACCGGCACGGTCGCGATCCCACCGAGGCCGAGCTGCGGGAGCGCCGGGATCTGGTACGCGGCACGGAAGTCGAGCCCGATGCCCACCGGGGTCGGGTCGGCCGGGATGCCCCGGTCCTTGAACCAGAACTCGTTCTGCTTGTAGAGATCGAGCTCCAGCACGTAGTTGTTCGGCGTGCTCGGCGCGGTGACCGGGATGTTGAGCGAGATGGTCTGGCCGGTCTGGACGTCGGCGGGCAGGTTGACGAAGTTCTTCCCCACCGTGACCGCGCCGGTGCCGTCATCGATCCAGCGGTACCCAAGGACCACGGGGTTCACGCCGGTCGCGGGCCAGACCCGGCCACCGTCATTCGTCACGGTCACATTCGTGAGCAGCGTCTGTCCGGCGAAGAACGTCTTCGGGACCGTGTCCTTCACCCAGTCGGCGCTCCAATCGGCGGAGCGGAACCAGATGTCGCGGGACGGCTGGTTGTAGAGGGTGTTCCACCAGATGCCGTTCGACAGCAGATCGAACTTCACCATGTAGCTGCCGATCGGCGGCACGACGAAGGCAATGGGAATGGACGTCGATTGTCCGGGGGCGATCGACGTCGGGATGGTCGCGAGCTGACCTTGCGACCGTTGGGCGCTCGCCACGTAGACCCGGTAGGAGATCTGCGTGCCGGCGGGGATCGGGCTCGTGCCCTTGTTCGTGATCGAGGTCATCACCGGCAGCGTCGCGCCGGCGAGACCGGCCTTCGGCAGCGCGGGATCGATCATCGCGAGATTCGAGAAGCCGTTCTGCACCGCGGCCTGGGCCAGCGTGCGGATGTTCGGGAGCTGCGCGTAGAGCGCGCCACCAGGGCACTCGGTCTGCCCGCCGCTGGCGCCGACGATGTAGTTCGCGTCGCGGTGGCCCTGGACGTTCGGCGGGTTCGACGTGACATCGACCCACGTGCCGTCGGTGCGCTGCTCCTTGTGGGTGAAGGTGTCGTTTCCGTACGGCTGGATCCCGAACTGGCTGAGCTTGAGGGCGACAATGTTCGCGACCGCGCCGATGAGCGCCGGGGTCGGCGTCGTCGAGGTGTACATGCCGATCGCCGCGACCCCGAACGAGCCGTCGTTCCACCCGTACGCGTGCCCGGCGATGACATGGTCCCCGCCCGTGCGACCGGTCCAGATGTTGCCGAACTTGTCGACGAGGTAGTTGTAGCCAATGTCGCCCCAGCCTCGGGTGACGGCGTGGTAGTAGTAGATCGCGCGGATCGTCGCGGCGACGTTCGTGCCGCCGTCATCGCCCGCGGTGTGATGCACGATCACCTTCTGCACGCGCTTGTACTGGGGCGTCCAGTTGAAGAGCGACTCGTCGGCGCCCCAGTCCGATCGCGCGAGGATCTTCGACGCGCCGGCCGGCGCCGCGAGGGCGTAGCTCGACCCGAAGCCCCGCGCGGCGCCGAGAAGGTCGTTCAACAGGCGCGCGAGCGGACCCTGTGCGAGATCGCTGACATCGATGAACGTGACGCCGACGCGGACGAGATCGGCCGGGTCACCGCCAGGGAGCCAGACGCGGTACTGCGCGAAGCGCGCATCGGGGACCGTGGTCAGTGGCGGGCCGTACTGCTCGCCCGTCGCCGGGTCGGCGAGGTCGGCATCGTGTTCGACGGCCGCCCACGCACTCCAGGTGACGCCGTCCGCCGATGTGCGGAGCTCGAAGGCGAGTCCGTCATCGGCACCGGGGATCGCGAGCCAGTGGATCGCGACGCGGTCGAAGAGCTGCGCGGCCGCGATCGGGTCAGAGGTGTAGAGGAGCGCGCCGGTGCTGCCGGCGTCGGCGGTCTGGATCGAGGCAGCGCCACCGGCGGACAGGGAGCCGCCGCTCTGGGTGGGGAGGCGAAGGGTGACCTCCTGGCCGGTGATGTGGCCGGAGCCGCGAGACAGGGGGGCGGCGGACGCCGTGGCGTGCGGGAAGGCGGCGAACAGGAAGAGCGCGGTCAGTCCCGCGAGGCGCAGCCGTCGAAACACTGGCGAAGTCACCCCTTCTTCCTCGCCACCGTCCCCACGCGCGCTTGGACATTCTGGACCAGAACGGTGGCCGCGTATACGGAAAACGTCGGGGGCGGGCCCCCGTTACCGGGCTAGAACGGGCTGAGCCGCACCATCGTCGACTTGAGCCCGAGGTACGAGCGCAGGAACAGATCGGCCGGGACATCGACGCTCGCATTGGTCCCGGTGAACTTCACCGACACGACATGCCCGACGTTGCCGGGTGCCTGGTTGCTCACGTCCGTTGACAGGAGCGTCCCGATGTCCACGCCCCGGTAGCTCTGGATGGCGCCGCGGATCGCCTCGCTCGAGAAGGTCACCGTCCAGCTCGCGTGCTTGTTCGGCGTCGGGACGACGACCAGGAGGTCGGCCGGGTCCGCGACCGGCACGAGGAACGGATCGTTCGGCTTGCAGACGGTGCCGGTGTTCCAGCAGCCCACGCCGACGGTGTAGCCGCCGCTCGAGCTCGAGAAGTACGCGCGGATCGCGGCGCCGTTGTAGGTGATGACCTTGCCGAAGGTCGCGGTGACGGCGGCATTGCCCGCGGTGGTCTCGACGGTCGCGCCGCCGTAGCACTGGTCCGACTGGTCGTCGCGGACGTCGTAGTCGCGCGCCGGCGCGGTGCTCGTGAAGCCGTAGCTCCGCGCCGCGAGGGCCTGCGCCTTGTACGCCTCGGGGTGCCAGCCGAGCGGCATCTCCTTCGGGATGACGCCGCGCACGTAGTCGTCGTAGCCGACGAAGTTCACGACCCGCAGGTTGCCGCCACCATCGTTCTTGTACTGGATCTTGCCCCGCAGGAACTCGCCCTTCTCCTGCACGGTGATCGGTGCCGTCGGGTCGGTCGGAACGAGCGTCACCGGGCCGGTGCCGCGGTACTTGAGCGTCGGCGGGTTGGTGCCCTGGTCATAGACCGATACGCCACCTGAGCCCGCGGCGATCTGATACGTCACGTTCGGCGCGGCGACGCCGACGACGGCATTGCCCGCGCTCTCGTTCACGACGCTGAAGCCGCCCGGCGAACGGACGTTGTTGAGCCACGTGTTCATGAACGGCTGGCCGCACGAGGCGGAGCCGCTGGACGACGGCGATGACAGGAGCACCCGCATCGGACCGCGTGCGTTCGTGTTCGGATCGACGATCGTGAGCTGGGTGCCTGGGTAGTAGAGCGCGACGATCTGTTCGCCGGTGAGCGCCGGACCCGCGGCACCGGTCGCCCAGCCCTGCGCGCCGTACTGGCTCATGCCGACGCCGTGGCCGAAGCCCTTCCCAAAGAACGTGACCCCGGGCTGGACGCTGATGGCCTCGGAGAGGCGGCCGACACCGAGCTGGCTGAACCAGGCGACGCCCTCCTGCACGAGGTCCCACGAGATCAGGTAATTCCCGGTGGCGCTGGGCAGGGTGACCGGGACCTGCACGACCGTGCTCTGCCCGACGGCGACGTCGCCATCAAGGGAGCCGCGCTTCCCGTCCCACGTGACGACCTGGCCTGAGCTGGTGAGGATGTGGTAGCCGAGGTGCACCGGATTCGCGCCACCGGCGGGCCAGACGCGCGCGCCGTAGTTCGAGACGCGCACGCTGAGCAGGAGCGCCGCGCCGATCGTCGCGGTGGCCGGGGTCGTGGTCTGGTCGTAGCCGCCGTTGAAGCCGCTCGTCACGATGAGCGGGGTGCGGGCGTAGGGCGAGCCGAGCCCGGAGAGCCACGCGACACCCTCGCGGACCGTGTCGATCGCGAGGGTGTACGTGCCGGTCGCCGTCGGCGCGGTGTAGGCGATGTTGATCGAGCGCGACTGCCCCGGCAGCAGGTCGGTACCGATGCCGGTGCGCCCGCCGTCCCAGAGGAACGTGTTCCCGCTGCTGTCGAAGAGGTGATAGCCGAGGTTGACCGGATTCGGACCTGCCGCGGACCACGGCACGTTGCCCGTGTTCGTCACCGTGACCGCGAGGGTGCGGCTCTCGCCGAGGAGCACGCTCGTTTGGGCCGAGATCGAGTATTGCGCCGCGTACGTCGCGGTCGCGACGTTCGCGTTCATCCGGAGCGGCAGCGCGCCGAGCGAGCCGAACCACGCGACACCCTCACGCACGAGGTCGAACGTCAGGGTGTACGCACCGGGCCGGTCGGGCGTGCGGACCAGCGCGGTCACGGTCGCAGCCGCGCCCGGCGCGACGTCGTTCGGCAGCGGATTGCGCAGGCCATCCCACACGACCATGTTCCCGGCCAGGTCGGACCAGTGATACGACAGGTCGACCGGGTTCGGGCCCGTGGCGGGCCACGCCGCGACGCCGGTGTTCGTGACCGGCACGGTCACCGGGTAGGTCGTGGAGTTCAGGAACAGCGGCGGCAGCGACGGCGCGGCGAATGCGGCGTTGAACGCCGGCGTCGCCTGGAAGCCGAAG
>JANXXG010000318.1 GCA_025350745.1 Chloroflexota bacterium
CCTGACCGCCGGCACGTTCCGCGAGCTCGTCGAGGCGGCCGAGGGCTGCCAGGTGGCGATCATCCACCCCGGAGCGCCCCGCGATCCCAGCGAGCCCGGGCTTGCGGAGCTGATCGCCCGCGCTGCGCCGTTCAACTAGCGACGGCCGAGACCTCGCTGGACCGGTCAGCCGAGCCGTTCGGTCCGGTCTCCTAGACCCGTCTCGCCCGCGCCGGCCGAGGCGGGGGGAGTGATCGGCAGGGGCTCGCGCTCCTGGGCCGACGAGAAGATGAAGCGGTACGAGAGCGCGGCGAGCGCCGCGCCGATGAATGGCCCGATCCAGTAGACGTACCAGTTGTCGAGATATCCCGAGACGACGGCCGTGCCGAAGTGGCGAGCCGGGTTCATCGCGGCGCCGGTCAGCGGTCCGCCGACCAGGATGTCGGCCGTGACGATCAGGCCGATGCCGAAGCCCGCGATCTTCGGGGCGTCCGGCGAGACCGCCGTCCCGAAGACCGTCCACATGAGGAACAGGGTGAGCACCGTCTCGATGACGATCGCGAGGCCGGCGCTCACCGGTGGTGCGATGGACGGCGTGCCGAGGTGGGTGGCGGTCTCCGCGGCGAGGTAGGGCTCGAAGAACAGCCGCAGCACGAGGCCGGCAAGGACCGCGCCGATGAGCTGGGCCGCCCAGTAGGTGAGCACGCGGGACCACGGATGCTTGCGCGCGATCGCGAGTCCCAGGGTGACCGCGGGATTGAAATGGCCGCCGGAGATCGCGCCGAACACGGACACGGCGATCGCGAGGGCGAGGCCATGCGCGAACGCGATGACGAGCAGGCTATTTGGCGGCGAGCCTGCCGCTACGGTCCCGATGATCGAGCCTGCGCCGATCACGACGAACATGAATGTGCCGGCGATCTCCGCAAGGAGCGCGCGGGTGTGCTCGGTCACCGTCGTCCCTCCATCACGCGCTGGTCCGGTGGCAAATGCTAGCGTTCCGCTCGTGGCGGACTTCAAGCCGGTGGTCGCGAACAAGGCGCGCATCCTATCGATCAAGGCTGCTCCGGCCGGGACCGGCGTTGACGCGTCGAACCTCGAGTGGGTGGAGATCGCGGTCGATCTCGACACGGATCTCGCTAACTGGCGCGTTCAGCGGGTGCACCCCCTGTGGAAGGCGGAGATCGCGAAGCCCATCGAGTGGGCCTGGGTCTACACGTGGGGCTCGCCCGCCTTCGTACAGGCCGGCGAAATCTATCGCGTTCACTCCGGATCGCGTATCCGCGCCGCGATGCACCCGCTCGCCGACGACCTGACGCCTGGACGCAAGCATGTCTACGCCGCCGGGCCGCTCAACGGGGCCCGACTCATCTGGGAGCGAGGCGATTACGTGCGGCTGGTCGACGCATTCGGCACTGTCATCGACGAGGTCATCGTGTGGCCGGAGGAAGTCGCCGCTAGCGCGGCCGGTACTCCTTCGTCTGGAGCGCGAGCTTCCGGATAGCGTCCTCGAGCACGGTCACCCCGATGCCCGGGCCGGTCGGCACCTTCATCGTCCCGTCGCTCTCAACCGTGAACGGCTCGCCGATGATCTCGGTCTCGAAGTAGCGCTCGGACGCGCTCACATCGCCTGGCAGGCTGAAGTTGGGGAGCGACGCCAGGTGCACGTTGTGGGCGCGGCCGATCCCGAACTCCAGCATGCCGCCACACCACACCGGGATGTCGTGCTCGGCGCAGACGTCGTGGACGCGCTTCGCGACGGTGTGTCCGCCGACGCGGCCCGGTTTGATGTTGATGATCCTCGTTGCGCCGATCTCGATGGCCTTCCGGGCGTCGTCGGCCGTGTGGATCGACTCATCGAGACAGATCGGCGTCGCGATCTCCCGCTGCAGGGTCGCATGGTCGACGATGTCGTCGTACCCGAGCGGCTGCTCCACCATCATCGGGTGGTACGCGTCGATCCGTTTGAACAGGGCGACGTCCGCGAGGCCGTAGGCGGAATTGGCATCGAGCATGAACGCGAGGTCGGGGTACCGGTTCCGGACGGCCTCCGCGACGTGACCATCCGCGCCGGGCTTGATCTTCAGCTTCACCCGCTGATACCCGCTCTGCAGCTCCCGGTCGATCGTCTCGAAGAGCGCTTCGACGGACGGATGGATGCCGATCGCCACACCGCAGAGGATCCGGTCGCGCGTGCCGCCGAGGAGCTTCGACAGCGGCACGGCCTGCTGCTTCGCGGCGAGGTCCCAGATCGCCATCTCGATCGTCGCCTTGGCCATCCGGTGCTCGCGGATCCATCCCACCCGGGTATCCGTTTCGGAGGGTCCGGCCAGGTCCGTCGAAAGGAGGAGCGGGATGATCACCTCGTCGAGCGCGTACCAGACCGTCTTTGGGGTCTCCCCCGAGTACCACGGCTGTTCGGGCGCGACGCTCTCGCCCCAGCCGACCGCGCCACCGCTCTCGACGCGGGCAAGCACGTGCGTCTGGTGTGTCTCGCGCGAGCCGCTCGTTTCGTATGCCCGCTTCAGCGGCAGGCGCACGACGAACAGCTCGACCCTTTCCAGCCTCATTGATGGTCGTCCTCTCGTGCGGCCGGGCCCGGCTGTGCTGGCCCCGGCCGAGCCCCGTTCAAGGGTTGCGGCACTAGCAAGTACGCACCCCTCCCGTCCTTGCTCCGCACGAACTCAACGGCAGCGTAGCCCTGCGCGAACGCGCCCTCGAACGCGGCGCGCGCTGCGATGCGCCATTCGAGCGCGAGAGACGCGTCGCCACGCTTGATGCGCTGGAAGTCCGGCGGGATCTCGACGAGGAGATGGGACTCACCGGCGGGCGGCTCGGCGAGCGCCGGGCGGTCGCCGTCGGCCCGCAACAACGACCGGATCTCCTCGCGCTCGGCGTCTTCGAGAGCGGGTGGGCCGTCCTCGCCGCGGAGGCGCTTGTAGGTCCGATCCATCCCGATCGGCCACTCCACGTAGAACCGGTCGGAGGGGAGTCCGCCGTTGAGCTTGTCCGGCATGTCCCCATAGAAGTCGCGGTGATACTCCCGCGCGTACGTGCCGAGCTTGCCGAAGTTGAATCGTGCGTTCAGCGCCTCGAGGGGGTCCATCGTCCAGGCCATGATCTCGATGCCCTGATCCAGGCAGTGATCGCGCTGCGCCTCCTTGAGCGCGAGTGCGAGGCCCG
>JANXXG010000333.1 GCA_025350745.1 Chloroflexota bacterium
CCATCGCTGTACATGTACTGGACATCGCGATGATCGAGCCGGGCGCGGGCGAAGCGGTCTCCCGCCTGGAACGTCTTCTCGATGAGGTCCCCCCGCCGCACGTTGCGCAGCTTCATCCGGACCTGCGCACTGCCCCGACCCATCTTGATGTGCTGGAACTCGACGATCTGATAGAGGGTGCCGTCGATCTCGATGGTCATGCCCCGCTTGATCTCGCCTGTCGATACCATCTAAACGCCTTCGGCGGACTGACGTCCTTCGCTCACCGAGGAAGGATCGCTCTGTCGAAGAAGCCACTTCAAGGCCTCCTCGTAGCCCGCCACTCCTTTACCTATCACTTGATGCGCAGTGACGTCCTTGAGATACGTATGATGCCTGAACAGTTCGCGCGTGCTGATGTCGCTGATGTGCACCTCGACGATCGGGTACGTGCAGGCCGCGACCGCATCGCGAAGCACGATCGACGTGTGCGCGAGCCCACCCGGATTGATGACGCAGCCGTCCGCGTCGGCATGCCGTTGCAGGAAGTCGATGAGCGCGCCCTCGTGGTTGGACTGGAGATCGACCACCAGATGACCCGGCCCGGCGACCTCGTGGAAGCGCCGGACCACCTCGTCGAGCGTCGTCGTGCCGTAGATCGAGGGCTCGCGGACGCCAAGGGTGTTGAGATTCGGCCCGTTCACCAACAGGAGCTTCATCGTCCCTCCACGATCGCGGTCGCCTGACGGAGCGCCCGCGGCGCGACGTCGATCACCTCGCTGAACCGCCCGATCGTCCGCGGCAGGATCCACCGCACCTTGCCGGCTCGGGCCTTCTTGTCCTGCTGGACGAACGACCACGTCCCGACCGGCAGCCTGGCACGCGTCGGCAGGCCCGCGACCGCGAGCACCGCTTCGAGCCGTTCGCGCAGCGAGGTCGGCGCAAGGTCCAGAACGTCTGCCAGCGCCGTCGCGAAGACGAGACCGATGCTGACCGCTTCCCCGTGCGGGACGCGGTAGCGGCTGGCGGCCTCGTACGCGTGCCCGAGCGTGTGGCCGAAGTTCAGGAGCTCGCGCAGCCCCGCCTCGCGCTCGTCGGCGGCGACGATCCCGGCCTTCACGTCGACCGCGAGCGTGATCGCGCCGAGCGTGGGTCCAAGATCTCCCTCGAGCACCGCGGCCGCGGACCGCTCGAGCTGGGTCACCGAATCGCGATCGACGAGGAACGCGGCCTTGATGATCTCGGCGAGGCCGGAGGAACGTTCGCGGCGCGGGAGCGACAAGAGCGTCGCGGGGTCGGCGAGGACCGCGTCCGGCTGATGGAACGCGCCGGCGAGATTCTTCCCTCGGGCAAGGTCGATGCCGGTCTTCCCACCGATCGAGGAATCGACCATCGCCAGGAGCGTGGTCGGTACCTGTGCGACGCGGACGCCGCGCAGGTAGGTCGCCGCCGCGAAGCCCGCGATGTCGCCGACGGTCCCGCCGCCAAGCGCGATGATGCCGCCGTCGCGTCCCACTTTGGCCGCACCGAAGGCGTTCCAGAGACGCTCGAGCGAAGCCGTGGTCTTCGCCCGCTCGCCCCGCGGGACGGTGACCACCGTCGCGTGCAGGCCCGCGGCGACACAGGACCGCCGGACGGAGGGCGCGTGGCGCGTGGCGGTGAGTCGATCGGCGACGATGGCCACCCTCCCGCTCCACCCAAGGTCACGCAGATGCGTGCCCACCTGGTCCAGCAGTCCGGCGCGGACGAGCACCGGGTACGGCCGCGGGGTCCGAACGTCGATGCGCACGCCGCGCGCCGAAACGAGCCATGCGGCGATCGCGAGCGCGATCTCATGCGGCTCCGCTCCATCGACCGTGAACGAGGCGTCCACGTCGCGGTACACATCGCGGCGCTCGCGGAGCACGCGCGCGGCGTGCTCGCGGGGACCGACATCGAGGTGGGTGCGTTCGGACAGGGTCGCCTTGATGCCGCGAGCGATCGTCGCGACGGTTCCGGTGAGGCCGATGCGCATCCCGAGCTCCGACATCCGCTTTCGGTTCGGATCGAGCAGCACGGCTCCCCCACCGGTCGAGACGACAATGAGCGCCGGCGTCGGCCGCAGTGCCGCGAGGATCTCCGACTCGATCGCCCGGAACCGCGGCATGCCGTCCTCGGTGATGACCTTCGCGCAGGTCTTGCCGGCCGCTCGTGCGATCTCGTCGTCGATGTCGATGGCCCGTCCGCCGAGCGCCTCCGCCAGCAAGGGTGCGACCGTGGACTTCCCGACCCCGGGCGGTCCGACAAGGAAGAGATGCATCAGCGGTCGGCGATCGGCTTGAGGCGCTCGCGATAGCGCGTGATCGCGCTCGTGATGTCTCCGATGTTGTCTTCGCCGAACTTCGCGCACACCGCGTCGGCCAGCACCAGGGCGAGCATCGCTTCGGCCACGACGCCGCCCGCGGGGATGATGCAGATGTCGCTGCGCTCGACGTGCGCCGGCGATGGCTCGCCGGAGCGGAGATCGACGGATGGCAGCGGCTTCATCAGGGTGGAGATCGGCTTGAACGCGACGCGGACGACGACGTCTTCGCCGTTCGTAACGCCGCCCTCGAGCCCGCCGGCCCGATTGCGCGGCCGGCCGAAGCCCGTACCGCGACGCTCGATCGGGTCGTGCACCGCGCTCCCCCGTTCTCCAGCGGCCTCGAACGCGTCCGAGAACTCGACGCCTTTCACCGAGGGGATCGAGGCCAGGGCCTGGGCGATGCGGCCGTCGAGCCTGCGGTCCCACTGCGCGTACGTGCCAAGTCCCGCGATGACGCCGGTCGCCCGTACGATCGAAACGCCGCCGAGGGTGTCGCCGGCCTCGCGGGCCGCGGCGATCGCCGCGACCATCTTCGCGCTCGCTGCCGGGTCACCGGAGCGCACGTCGCTCGCCTCGATGGCCTCCCGATCGAATCGCGGCGTCGCGGTGATGTCACCGATGCGGATCGTCTCACTGAGGATGTCGATCCCGACCGCTCGGAGCAGCGCCTTCGCGACGCCGCCGGCCGCGACGCGTGCGGCGGTCTCCCGCGCGCTCGACCGTTCGATGACGTCGCGCACGTCCTCGTGCCCATACTTGAGAGCACCGGCGAGGTCCGCGTGACCGGGCCGGAGGCGGGTGACCGCGTCCGGCGCCTCGGGAACGGCCGTCACGCTCATGACCTTTTCCCAGTTCGCGTGATCGCGGTTCTCGATCCAGAGCGCGATCGGTGCGCCGGTGCTCTTGCCCTGACGGACACCGCCCGTGATGCGGGCGCCATCGCGCTCGATCTTCTGCCGACCGCCGCGGCCGTACCCGAGCTGACGCCGCCGAAGGTCCGCGTCGATCACGGAACCGTCGATGGCGATGCCCGCGGGCACGCCGTCGACGATGATCGTGAGCCCCGGACCGTGCGACTCGCCCGCGGTGATCCAGCGCATCAGTTCACGCTCGCGTACAGGGCGGCGCGCATCGCCTCGACCGGCGCGTCTTGACCGGTCCAGATGCGGAACGACGACGCCGCCTGCTGCAGCAACATCGGCAGACCGTCCACGACGGTCGCCCCCGCAGCGCGCGCGCGCCGCGCGAGCGGCGTGGCGGTCGCGGTCGGGATGAGGTCCACGATGATCAGCTCGGGCCGCAGCTCTGCGCTCGCCAGCGGGTCTTCGCCATGCAGGCCGAGTGCGGTCGCATTCACGATGACGTCGACTGCGCTCAGATCGATCCGGCTGGACCAATCGACCACGCCGGGCTCGCGATCCACCGGGTGAGCGAGCGAGCGCGCCAGGCTGCGGGCCCGCTCGGATGTGCGATTCGCGATCGTGATGGAGGCCCCCCGCTCGAAGAGCACGGCCATGACCGCGCGGGCGGCACCTCCCGCGCCGAGCAGCAGGACGCGTGCGCCATCCAGCTCGAGATCCCGCGTGGCGTACGCGAAGCCGACGGCGTCGGTGTTCGACCCGAGGACGCGGCGCCCGTCAGACGTACGCGAGAGCGTGTTCGCGGCGCCGATCTCCGCCGATGGCCCGTCCCACGTGTCTACCAGCTTGAGGACCGCCTCCTTGTGGGGCACGGTCACGTTCGCGCCCAGCAGCTCACCACTGCGGATCCGGTCGATCACGCCGGGCAGGGCCTCCGCGGTGACGTCGAGCGTCTCGTAGCGGTGGGGCAGCCCGAGGGTGCGGAACGCGGCGTTGTGCATCGCCGGCGAGAGCGAGTGGGCGACCGGATGGCCGAGCAGCACGACAACGCTCACTTATTGCCGTACTTGATGCGGTTGGCCTCTTGCTCCTCGATGGTCTTCGCGAACGCGTGCCCTCCGGTGCCGTCGCTCTTGGCAACGAAGAAGAGGAAGTCCGTCTTCTCCGGCTGCGCGGCAGCCTGCAGTGCAGCGAGCCCGGGATTGCAGATCGGCGTCGGCGGCAGACCGGGGTTCAGGTAGGTGTTGTACGGCGAGGCGAGCTTGAGGTCGTCGAGGA
>JANXXG010000340.1 GCA_025350745.1 Chloroflexota bacterium
TGTTGTGTGATCACAAATACCGCCCGAATGTACTGCCGCGGTCCCGTCACCGCAGGGGGACCGGGCGGTTTCGTAAAGCCGGTAATAGAAGGAGGGCCGCCTGGTCGGCGGCCCTCCTCAGGGGTCTGCGTTACCGCGGGGTCCCGGCTACTCGGTCGCTGGAGCTTCTTTGAGCTCGCCCTCGGGACCTTCGAGATCGAGGATGTCGGTCTCGGTGTCCTCCTCCTCGTCGTCGTCGTCGAGGTCCTCGAGGCTGAGCACCTCTTCCGGCGGAAGGATCGGCAGCTCGTCGTCCTCGTCGGTCCCGAACAGGCCGGCGAGGGCCTTCGGCTTGGGCATCCAGTCGAGCTGCTCGCGGCGGGACAGGAGACCGGTCCCGGCCGGGATGAGCTTGCCGATGATGACGTTCTCCTTGAGCCCGAGCAGGCGGTCCTTCTGACCCATCGTCGCGGCCTCGGTGAGGACGCGCGTGGTCTCCTGGAAGGACGCGGCCGCGAGGAACGAGGACGTCGAGAGCGAAGCCTTCGTCACGCCAAGGAGCACCGTCTGGGCCGTCGCCGGCTCGCCGCCCGCCGCGATCGTGCGGGCGTTGATGTCCTCGAACTCGAAGCGGTCGAAGAGCTCCATCGGCAGGAGCTCGGTGTCGCCCGGCTCCTCGATGCGGACCTTGCGGAGCATCTGCCGAACGATGATCTCGATGTGCTTGTCGTTGATGGTCACACCCTGGCTGCGGTAGACCTTCTGGACCTCCGCGACCATGTAGCGGTGCACGGCCTCGCGGCCGGAGATGCGCAGGATGTCCTGCGGGTTCGCGGAACCCTCGGTCATGAAGTCACCGGCGGAGACCTGCTTGCCGTTGTCGATCCGCAGGCGGGCCTGATGCTGGACCTCGTAGATCCGCTCTTCGACCTCTTGCATGGCGATGGTCAGCTGACCATCTCCCATGGTGTGGACCGTGCCGGAGACCGGCGACGGCATGTCGATCTTGCCCTTCGTGCGGCGCTCGGGCTTGGCGAGCGCCTCGCCCGCGGTGATGTGGGCGCCGTCCTCGACGTTGAGGACGTAGCCGGACGGCAGGCTGATCGGGACGGTGTACTCCTGCATGTTGCGAACGACGATCTTCCGCGATCCATCGGGGTCACGGACGATCTCCGCGATGCCATCGATCTCGGAGATGACGGCGAGCCCCTTGGGCACGCGGGCCTCGAAGATCTCTTCCACCCGCGGGAGACCCATCGTGATGTCCTCGCCGGCGACGCCACCGGTGTGGAACGTGCGCATCGTGAGCTGCGTACCCGGCTCGCCGATGGACTGTGCGGCGATGATGCCGACGGCCTCACCGGAGTCGACAAGCTTGCCCGTCGCCAGGGATCGTCCGTAGCAGGCGCGGCAGATGCCGTACTTCGCGTGGCAGGACAGCGGTGAACGAAGCCGCATCCGCTTGATGCCCGACCCGGCAACGAGCTTTGCGGTGTCCCGGTCGATGTCGCCGCCGACGGAGACGATGCGCTTCTTGGTCTTCGGGTCGTCGACATCCATGGCGGCCACGCGGCCGAACAGGCGGTCGATGAACGGCTCGATCATGCCGGCTTCGTCGGCGTTGATGAAGATGCCGTCCTGATCACCGCAGTCCTCCATGCGGACGATGACGTCCTGGGCGACGTCGACGAGACGGCGCGTCAGGTAGCCGGAGTCCGCGGTGCGGATGGCGGTGTCGGCGAGGCCCTTGCGTCCGCCATGCGTCGAGATGAAGTACTCGAGGACCGAGAGGCCCTCGCGGAAGTTCGAACGGATCGGAAGGTCGATGATCCGACCCTGCGGGTCCGCGATGAGACCGCGCATGCCACCGATCTGGCCCATCTGCCGCACGTTCCCACGGGCGCCGGACGTGGCCATCATGTAGACGGAGCCCCGCTTGTCGAGCGCGGTCATCATGCCGTCGATCACGGTGTCGGTCGCCTTGGTCCAGAGCTTCACTGTCTGGTCGTAGCGCTCTTCCTCGGCGATGAGGCCGCGCGAGAACTGACGGTCGATCTCACTGACCTTTTGCTCGGTGTCCGCGATCACCCGGGCCTTGTTCTCCGGGATCGACACATCGTCGATCGAGATGGAGACGCCGGCGTGGGTCGCAGCGGCAAAGCCGATCTTGATCTTGTCCACGACATCGGCCGTGACCTCGTTCCCGTGCTTCTCGAACACCGCGACGACGATGTCGCGGATCGCCGAGCGATCGAGGACCTTGTTCACGAAGCGCATGTCGTCCGGGAGGATGTAGTTGAAGAGCGCCCGGCCGACCGTGGTCTCGATGACCCCGCCGTCGTGCGGCATCTTGATCGGGTCGTGCATGCCGACGACCCCAAGGTCGAAGGCCGACTGGACCTCGCCGTAGTCGCCGAAGATCCGGGGCTTGAGGTCCTTGTTCTTGGATTCGAGGGTCAGGTAGTACGTGCCGAGCACCATGTCCTGACGCGGGGTGACGACGGGCTGGCCGTCGGCTGGCTTCAGGATGTTCCGGCTCGCGAGCATCAGGTTCTTCGCCTCGGCCTGGGCCGCGGCGGACAACGGGACGTGGACGGCCATCTGGTCACCGTCGAAGTCGGCGCCGAAGGCCTCGCAGACGAGCGGATGGATCTGGATGGCGTTGCCCTCGATGAGCTTGGGCATGAACGCCTGGATGCCGAGACGGTGAAGCGTCGGTGCGCGGTTCAGCAGGACCGGGTGGTCCTTGATGACCTCTTCGAGGACATCCCAGACTTCCGGGGACACGCGCTCGACGTACCGCTTCGCGCTCTTGATGTTGTGCGCGAGGCCGCGCTCGACGAGCTGACGCATGACGAACGGCTTGAACAGCTCGAGGGCCATCTTCTTCGGAAGGCCGCACTCGTGCAGCTTGAGGTCGTTGCCGACGACGATGACGGAACGGCCTGAGTAATCCACGCGCTTGCCGAGGAGGTTCTGGCGGAACCGGCCCTGCTTGCCGCGGAGCATGTCCGACAGGCTCTTCAGCTTGTGATTGCCGGTGCCCGAGATGGCCCGACCACGACGGCCGTTGTCCATCAGGGCGTCCACGGCCTCCTGGAGCATGCGCTTCTCGTTCCGGATGATGATCTCCGGTGCCCCGAGCTCGAGCAGCCGCTTCAACCGGTTGTTCCGGTTGATAACGCGCCGATACAGGTCATTGAGGTCGCTCGTGGCGAACCGGCCACCGTCGAGCTGCACCATCGGGCGCAGGTCCGGCGGGATCACCGGGAGGATCGTGAGGATCATCCACTCCGGCGAGGCGCCGGAGCGGAGGAGCGCCTTGATGAG
>JANXXG010000349.1 GCA_025350745.1 Chloroflexota bacterium
CCGGTGAGGTCGGGGCTCCGTCCTTCGAGGCCGCCCTCGCCGCGGAGAACGCGGAGCTCTCTCCGGCGGACACGACGCCCGACGATGCGTGCTTCTGGCTGTACAGCTCGGGCACCACCGGCTTCCCGAAGGGCGCGGTGCACCTGCAGCACGACATGCTCTACTGCGCCGAGTCCTACGGCGCGAAGATCCTCCGCACGACCGAGCGGGACCGTCACTTCACGGTGTCGCCGCTATTCCACGCCTACGGTCTCGGCAACGGCGTGTTCTTCCCGTTCCACGTCGGCGCCTCCACGGTGCTGAAGCCGGAACGGCCCACGGCCGATCTCGTGTATGACCTCATCACCCGCGAGCGGCCGACGATCTTATTCACCGCCCCGACCTTCTACGCGGCCCTCCTTGCGTATCCCGAAGCCGACTTCCGTTACGACCTGTCGTCGCTCCGGTTCGCGGTGTCCGCGGGCGAGGCGCTGCCGAAGCCGCTGTTCGATTCATGGAAGCGGCGGTTCGGGACCGAGATCCTCGATGGCATCGGCTCGACCGAGATGCTCCACATCTTCATCTCGAACATCCCGGGCGAAGCCCGCGGCGGCACGAGCGGACGGGTGGTGCCCGGGTATCGGGCGAAGATCGTCGACGACGGCGGCCTTGAGCTCCCGGCCGGGGAATCTGGTCATCTCTGGGTGTCCGGTGATTCCGCGTGCGCGTACTACTGGAACAAACACGAGAAGACGAAGCAGACCATCCGCGGTGAATGGCTGGTCACCGGCGACACGTACCACCTCGACCCCGACGGCTGCTTCACCTATGAGGGCCGCAGCGACGACATGCTGAAGGTGTCCGGTCAGTGGGTGTCACCGGCCGAGGTCGAGGCCGCGCTGATGGGGCATGCCAACGTGCTCGAGTGTGCCGTCGTCGGCGCCAAGGATCGGGACGAGCTGGTCAAGCCGAAGGCGTATGTGACCCTCAAGAGCGGCACGGGCGACGATGCGCTCGCCGAAGAGCTGAAGGCGTTCGTGAAGGGCCGCATCACGCCATATAAGTTCCCGCGCTGGATCGTCTTCACGGCCGAGCTGCCCAAGAACGCGGCCGGCAAGATCCAGCGGTACAAGCTGCGCGAGCTCGGATGAACGCGCTCGAGAAGGTGACCGCCTGGCGCAAGGAGGCCACTGATGACCCCGAGGGCTTTTGGGGCCGTGCGGCCGAGGAGCTCCGCTGGTCGCGGAAGTGGGACCGCGTCCTCGACTGGCAGCCACCGACGTTCCGCTGGTACGAGGGTGGCCGGTCGAACCTCGCGTACAACTGCGTCGACCACCACGTCCTGTCCGGCCGCGGCCAGGCCACGGCGCTCATCACGGAGAACGAGCGTGGGGAGACCCGCACCCTCACCTACGCGGAGCTGCTGACCGAGACGAAGCGCGCGTCCGCGGCGTTGCGCGGGCTGGGCGTCGGGACCGGCGACCGCATCGCGATCTACATGCCGACCTCCGCCGAGGCCATCGTGCTGATGCTCGCCGCGATCCGCATTGGGGCGGTCATCATCGTCATCTTCGCCGGCTTCGGCTCCGGTGCCCTGGGCGAGCGCATCCGGCTCGCCGGGGCGAAAGTGCTCTTTGCCACGGACGTCACCTATCGGAAGGGCAAGGATGTCCCCCTGAAGGGCATTGTCGATGAGGCGGTCGCCGCATCCCCGGGCGTCGAGCGCGTCGTCATCCTGCGCCGCAGGTCAGGGGACATCCCGTGGACCGACGGTCGCGACCTGACCTGGGAGGCGTTCCTCGCCGGTGCGGAGGGTCAGTCGGATACGCACGTCGAGCTCGAGTCGAACGAGCCCGCGTTCATCCTCGCGACCAGTGGAACGACCGCGAAGCCGAAGCTGGCGGTGCACACGCACGGCGGGTATCAGGTCTACGTGTACTCGATGGCCAAGTGGATGTTCGGGTTGAAGCCAACGGATGTGTGGTGGTCGACTTCGGATATCGGCTGGATCGTCGGCCACAGCTACATCATCTTCGGCCCCCTCCTCGTCGGTTGCGCGACGATCGCGTATGAAGGTGCGATCGATCATCCCGATGCCGAGACGTCCTACCGGATCATCGAGCGGCACCGGGTCACCGGAGCGTTCACGTCGCCGACCGCAGTCCGGCTCCTGATGCGCTACGGCGCCGCCCCGGCCAAGCAGCACGATCTGGGGTCGCTCGAGCGGGTCTTCTGCGCCGGGGAGGTGCTGAACGCGCCGGCGTGGGAGTGGTTCCAGAAGGAGGCCCTCGGGGACCGCATCCCGGTCATCGACCACTACTGGCAGACCGAGACCGGCGGACCGATCGTCGGTAATCCGTACGGCATCGCGCTCCTTCCGATCAAGCCCGGCTCGGGTGGCGTGCCGCTCGCGGGCATCGAGGCGGAGGTCATGACGACCGAAGGAGGCCCCGTCGCCGCGGGCGAAAAGGGCATCTTCGTCATCACGAGGCCGTTCCCGGGTCTGACCGCGCGCCTCTGGGCGGAGCCGGAGCGGTATGCGACCGATTATTGGGACAAGATCCCCGGCAAGACCGTGTACTTCACCGGTGACGCGACGTCGATGGACGCGGACGGATACGTCTGGTTCAGCGGCCGCGCTGACGAGATCATCAAGATCGCCGATCACCGCATCGGCACGATCGAGGTCGAGACCGCGTTCCTGCGCAATCCCGCCGTCGCTGAAGCCGGCGTCACCGGCCGGCCGGACGAGCTGCGCGGTCAGGTCATCTCGGCCTTCGTCGTCCTGCGGCAGGGACACACGCCGTCGGCGCAGCTCAAGCTCGAGCTGCTCGCGACGGTCCGTCGCGAGCTGGGACCGCTCGCGGTGATCGGGGAGCTCAACTTCGTTGACATGCTTCCGAAGACGCGCAGCGGCAAGATCATGCGGCGCGTCCTCAAGGCGGTGATCCTCGACAAGGATCCGGGCGACATCTCGACGATCGAGGACGAAGGATCGGTCGAGGAGGCCCGCGATGCCTGGCAGCAGCTGCGGAACGTTGTCGCGGACCGGAGCTGAGCCGAAGCCGCCATGGTCGGCGGTGCCGCAGACCGTCAAGGACGAGCTCGCGCGGCTGTTGCGATCGCCGGTCGTCCGTGCCGACCGCGCCTACGGCGGGTATGCACCGTCCGCGACCTATCGCGTGCGGCTGCGCAACGGTCGACGCGTATTCCTCAAGGGCTCGTACCCGCTGCCCGCCGGCAGCGCGGTCCGCTGGATGCTGGAGCCGGAGGAGCGCGTCTACCGCGAATGCGAACGTTTCATTCGGCCGTGGGCACCGCGCTACCTCGGCAGCGTCCGGGTGGAGGGCTGGCACGTCATCGTCCTCGAGGACGTCGGCCCGGACACGATGCCACCCTGGACGGTCGCGAAGACGGTCGCCTCCGCCCGCTCGTACGCCGAATTCCATCGCTCCACCCATGGCACAGCGCTGCCGCGCTGGCTCCCTCGCACCGAACACCACGAGTTCGCCGGATTCTGGGACGCGCTCGCGAAAGGTGACCTTGGCCGTACCGCGTCGCTCGCGGGGCGGCGTGCCGCGGAGGCAGAGGAGTGGCTCGATGTCGCGTTGCCGGTACTCCGCAGGCAGTCCGCATTGCTTCCCGGCCTGCGACCGCCATTCGTGCTCATGCACTTCGACACCCGCTCGGACAACATCCGGCTGCACGGCCGTCGGCTCCGTCTCTTCGACTGGAACTTCGCCGCTGTCGGGCCGCACGAGTTCGAGGTCGCGGCGTTCGCCCAGGCGATCGCGATGGAGGGTGGCCCGGCGCCCGAGCGCGTCGTCGCGGAGTACGAGCGGGTCCTGCCCGTCCGCAGCGCGGCTCTCGATGCATC
>JANXXG010000373.1 GCA_025350745.1 Chloroflexota bacterium
TGCAGGCGCGCGCGAACGGAACGGCCCCGACGATCCTGCCCAAGGGTCTTCGGTGGCTTCATGAACGACTCGAGATCCCGGCGCAGCTGCGCCTCGCGGTCCGGGCGGTGCTGGGCGACGCGATCGCCTTCCCGGGCGAGAAGCACGCGCTCGCGGATCTCGATAGCGCGACGCGCGTGACCGTGCTCGTGCCGAACGCGCGCCCGGACCTGCCGGTGCCCGAGGGCTGCACCCGGCTGGTCGACCACCTGACGCTCGACGACGACGTCCGTGCCGTTGCGGGCGCGCTGTTCCGGAACGTGTTCCTCGGTCCGCGGGCCGCGGCATACCGCGCCGCCGCATCGATGCGCGACGGCCTCGTCGTCACGCCTGATGGGATGGTCGTCACCCCGGGTCTCATCAGGCTTCCGGATGACCGAACGGCGGCGGAGCAGCAGGCCACAGACCGGCTTGCGGCGATGCATCGCCGGCTCGGAGAGGAGCTCACTGCCTCGGAGCGCGCGCTGCTCCAGCTCGGCATCGAGCGCGGGTCGGCAGCGGCGCGGCTCGCGGAGGCGGAAGTGCACCTCGCTGATGGACAGCGCGAGCGAGGCCGGCTCGAGGTCGTCGCCGACGCGCTCGCCGCCTCGGAGGCCGACGTCCGCGATCTCGTCCGCGCCGGCGAGGCCCGGGCCACCGCCGTCGAGCGCGAGCGATCCGAGCTCATCGTGCGCCGCGAGCAGCTCGCAGCCGGCCGCGATGCGGCGAAGCGGGCCACGGCCGTCGCCGCGGAGGCGTTCGGGAGCGCGCGGTCCATCGAGCGGGCCGCGATCGACGCCCACGGCGCGACGTCGAAGCGCGCTGAGGACGCCCGCGTGGATGCGGCGACGAGCGAGGAGCGCCGCTCCTCCCTCGTGCGCCTGCGGGAGACCCTCGACGAGCAGGTCGCCGCGACCGAGAAGCGGATCGCTGAAGAGGAGACGCGCCTGCGGGCGCTCGTTGATCAGGAGCGCGAGTCGAAGGCCCGCCTCGCGGCCGCACACGAGGAGCTCGGTCGCACCGCCGCCGACGCGAAGGAAGCATCGCGATCGGCGGAGATCGCCCGCGAGCGGTCGCTCGCGGCCGAGGGCTCCCGACGCGAGTCCGAGCAGCGCCTGGCGAAGGCCCGCGAGCGTCTGGCCGAGCTGCGCGGCGAGCGTTCCAAGCTCGGGGTCGAGGAGGAGCGCGCATCCGGCGCACTGAAGCTCCTCGAGGAACAGGTCCGCGCTGAGCTTGGCCTCCCTGACGAGGAGCCGCTTCCGGATCCCGAGTCGATCGAAGTGGATGACGAGGGCACGGAGACCGAAAAGGCCAACGCGCTCCGCGACCTGCAGCGCCTGCGTCGCAGGCTCGTCGCCCTTGAGCCGGTCAACCCGCTCGCGGCGGTGGAGCTCGGCGAGGTCGGGGAGCGGCATCGCTTCCTGTCGGAGCAGCGCGCCGACCTGGACAAGGCGATGGCGGATCTACGCTCGCTCGCCGACGACCTCGCCTCGACGATCGCCGAGCAATTCAGCGCGACATTCCAGGCGGTCGACCGCGAATTCAGCGTGTTCTTCCAGCGGCTCTTCAACGGCGGTCAGGCCTCGCTCCGCACGAGCGAGGATCCGGACGAGCCGGGCATCGATATCTACGCCCGGCCGCCCGGCAAGCGCATCGGATCGCTCGCGCAGCTCTCGGGCGGCGAGCGCGCGCTCACCGCGACGGCCCTGCTCCTCGCGATCCTGCGGGTGAAGCCGGCGCCGTTCTGCGTGCTCGACGAGGTCGATGCGGCTCTCGACGAGCGGAATGTCGGCCGGTTCACCGAAGCGCTCCGCGAGCTGACGGACCGCACCCAGTTCGTCGTCATCACCCACAACCGCAAGACGATCGAGGCGGCCGACACCCTCTATGGGGTGTCGATGGACGAAGGCGGAAGCTCGAAGGTGCTCTCGATGCGGCTCGCCGAGCTGGATGAGCGCGCCGTCAGCTAGCGCTGATCCAGACCTGTAGCGCGCCGACTTCGCGGAAGCCCTTGCGCATGAGGATCGGGGCGATCGACGATCGTTCCGCCGTGACGACAGCGGTGGTCTTGCCGTCCCGCACGGCGCGATCGAGCCGCCAGCCGAGGATCGCGGTGTAGACCCCGCTCCGACGATGCGGTTGGAGCGTCGTGGCCCGGTCCAGGTACACGGTGTCGCCTTCGCTGCCGTAACGCCACGCCCCATGACCGACGGCGAGCGTCTTGCGGTAGGCCACGACGCCACCCCCTCGTCGCGACGGACAGCGGAGGTAGCGCATGCGCGCCTCCAGTCGCGTCCGTACCTCGTCGGACGAGCGGTCCCGGACGACCCTGATCGCGTCGCTCGCGGTCCGCTCGTCGGTCTCCTCGACCAGCCGGAGGTCGTTCTCGGGCAGGCGGCCCCGGATCGGGATCTTTGCCGTCAGGATGAGCGAGTCGACCTCCTTGTGGAGGCCGTGGGCTGCGAGGACGCCGGACAGGCCGATCGCGTCCGTGTTGGGGCCGATCTGCCACGTGAACGCCACCCCGCGTTCGCGGAACATCGCGATCACTTCCGTCGCCCGCTCCTCGACGACCTCCGGACGCCAGCGCGCGTACGAGACGCCGTTGCTCCAAGGGAGCGCGTCGGATCCGACCTTGTAGCGGATGTCGCCGCGATCGATGCGCTCGAAACCCTCGCAATCGGGCTCGTCGTCCAGCGCGACCCGCTCCGCCACGTCCGCGTCCACCGCGCGTCACGCTAGCAGTCGTCACACTGAGTGGGTGACCATGGAGACCGGCCTCGCCAAGACCCGTGGCGGCTTTCTGTCGCGGCTGTTCGGGCGCGCGAAGGACGAGCCGGTCACACCGGAGTGGCTGGATCAGCTGGAAGAGGCGCTGCTCCGCTCAGACATCTCGGTGTCCCTCGTCGATCCGGTGATGCTCCAGGTGCGCGATGTCGTCGCCGACCGGAAGGCCGACACCGTGCCAACGGTCCTCGCCGCGGTCCGCGAGGCGCTCGTCGCCGTTCTCGAGCCGGGCGCTCGCGGGCTCGCGGAGACGCCACTTCGACCGCGGGTGATCCTCGTCGTCGGGGTGAACGGCAGCGGGAAGACCACCACTGCCGCGAAGCTCGCCAAGCGTCTTCGCGACGCCGGTGAGACGCCGCTCCTCGCGGCGGCCGACACCTTCAGGGCCGCGGCGATCGAGCAGCTGGAGGTCTGGGCGAAGCGCGTCGATGTCCCGATCGTCAGCGGGACGCCCGATGGAGACCCTGCGGCGGTCGTCTTCGATGCGATCCAGGCGGGCGCTGCCCGCGGCAACAGCACAGTGATCGCCGACACCGCCGGCCGCCTCCACACGAAGGGCCATCTCATGGACGAGCTGGGCAAGATCGTGCGCGTGGCCGGGCGGGCCCGCGAGGGCGCGCCGGACGAGGTGTTGCTCGTGCTCGACGGCACCTCCGGCCAGAACGCGATCATCCAGGCGCGGCAGTTCACCGAGACCGCGCGCGTCACCGGCATCGTCATCACGAAGCTCGACGGCACCGCCAAGGGCGGCGCGGTGTTCGCGATCGCCGACGAGCTGAAGCTGCCCGTCAAATTCCTGGGCGTCGGCGAGAAGGCCGAAGACTTGATCATGATGGATCCGCGCGCGTTCGTGGACGCGCTCCTGCCGATCCATGCGTGATCTCGCGCGCCTCGGGGAGACCGGCCGCGATGACCTCGCGTCGCTGCACCGTGACCTGCTCGATCCGCCGGCCCACGCGGCGCGGCCGCACATCGCGCTCAACTTCGTGATGACCGCCGACGGACGCGTCAGCTATCGCGGCCGCGCGGAGATCGGCTCGCGCACCGATCGGCAGCTCATGTTCCACCTGCGGTCGATGGCCGGCGCGGTGATGATCGGCGCCGGCACCCTGCGGGTGGACCCGTTCGCGCCCTCGACCGTGGGTCGCGATCCGCAGCCGCTCGCGGTGGTGGTGTCGCGGACCGGCGATCTCCCCCTCGAGAACCGGTTCTTCCGCCACCCCGGCCCGCGCCTTGTCGCGACCAGCGCGAGCGCACCGCCGGCTCGGGTGGCAGCCCTCCGCGGGGCAGGCGCGGAAGTCGCGGTCTTTGGCGAGACGGACGTTGACCTCGTCGCCCTCATGGCGGCGGTGCACGGTCGCGGGGTGCGGTTCCTCCTCTGTGAGGGCGGGCCGACCCTGGCCGGACAGCTCCTCGCAGCGCAGCTCGCCGATGAGCTCTTCCTGACCCACGCGACCCTCATCACCGCGGAGCCGGACGCCCGCCGGCTGTTCGAAGGGGCGCTGGCGCCGGCCGGGACGGCACGGGTGCAGCGCCTCACGCTCCACGCGTCGCCGGACGGCGAGCGGTACGAGCGGTCGGCGCTGCGGTATGGCGGACCCTAGCCACCGGGCGGAGAATTCGGCACAGCAAGATCTAGGAGGGA
>JANXXG010000396.1 GCA_025350745.1 Chloroflexota bacterium
AGCGACAGAACGATCGCGTCGCCCGGATCGGCGTCCGACCAGGTCGGCCGCACGAGGAACGCACCGACGCGGATCGGCTTGAAGGACGCCTTCCACGTCTCGAGCCAGGCCTCCTCCTTGATCTCGCGCACCGACAGATCACCGATCGGGCCGAGACCAAATGCCTGGAGGTGCCCGAGCGCGTCGCGGACGCGGCGCACGCGAATGCGCGAGACGTGGTCGTGGACGAGATACGCCTTCACGACGTGGAGCGCGTCAGGCTCGAGCGGCTCCTCGACGGCCACGCCGTTGTATCCGACGCGTCCGAGGATCTCGCTCACCGCTTCGACCGCTTCCGCGTGCGCCGGTACCGAGATCTCGAGCCACCGGATCGGTTCGGACTCGGAAGCGGAAGCGCCTGCGGCGGACGCGACCCTCGGTCGCCGTGATGAAGCGCCCGCGGCGGACGCGACCGTAGGTCGCGGTGATGACTTAGATGAAGGCGTCTTTGATCCGGTCGAAGACGCCGCGGTCGTCCTCCGCCTGGTCGGGGATGCCAGAGGCCGCGTGCAGCTTTTGATAGATGATCTTCTGTTCCTTTGTGAGGGTCCGCGGGATCACGACGTCGAGGTAGACGAGCTGATCGCCACGGCCCTGCGCGCCGAGATGGGGCACGCCCTTGCCGCGCAGGCGCACCGCCTGGCCGTGCTGCGCGCCGGCGGGGACCTTGATCTTCGCGTGGTCGCCTTCGATGGTCGGAACGTCGAGCTCGTCCCCGAGGGCCGCCTGCGCGGGTGATATGCGCAGGACGTGCACGAGGTCGTCGCCCTCGCGTTTGAAGCGCGCGTGCTCGGTCAGGCGGATGAGGATGTACAGGTCGCCCGATGGGCCGCCGCGCATGCCCGCCTCACCTTCGCCTGCGACGCGAAGCTGCTGGCCATCGTCGATGCCCGCGGGGATGGTCAGCGTGATGTCACGTTCCTTTCGCTCGCGGCCTTCGCCGCGGCAGCGCGTGCAGATCTTGTCCACGGTCTTCCCGGCGCCGCCGCAGCGGGGACAGGCCGAGACGTTGACGAATCGGCCGAACACCGACTGCTGCACCTGGCGGACCTCGCCCTTGCCGCTGCAGGTCGCGCACGTCGTGGCCGTCGAGCCTGGTTCGGCCCCGTCGCCGTCGCAGCGCTCGCAGGTCTCGAGCCGGGGCACCTTGATGACGCGCTCGCCGCCGCGGACCGAGTCGATGAGCTCGATCTCGATCTGCATCCGCAGGTCCGCGCCACGCATCGGCCCGCGTTCGCGGCGGCGCATCTCGCCGCCGAAGAACGTGTTGAACAGGTCGTCGATGCCGAAGCCGGCGGTCCCGTCGGTGCTCCCGAACATGTCATAGCGCTGGCGCCGCTGCGGATCGGAGAGGACCTCGTATGCCTCGGTCACCTCCTTGAAGCGGACGGCCGCGTCCTCCGCCGTATTCACGTCGGGGTGGTACTGGCGCGCGAGCTTCCGGTACGCGCTCCGGACATCGTCTTCCGAGGCGTCGCGGGCCACCTGAAGGATCGAGTAGTAATCGGTGCGGGCCATCCGTTGATTATCGAGGGTCTGGGAACCGACCAGCCCGCTCCAACGTCTACCTCCACATCACCGGACCAGGTGGTCTGGCCGGAGCGGGAGGCAGGTCATGCGGCGACCCCTTATCTTCGCGCTCGGCGTCGTGCTCTCGATGACCATCTTCGTGGCACCTGCATTCGCGTGCGGTGGGCTCATCGGGCCGAACGGCGCGGTGAATCTCCTGCGCACGACGACCTTCGTCGGCTATCACGACGGCGTGGAGCACTACGTCACCGCGTTCCAGTTCGCCGGCGGCGGCGGGAAGTTCGGTTCGCTCACCCCGCTGCCGGGCGTACCGACGAGCGTCGAGCGGGGCGGCTCGTGGACCCTTCAGCGGCTCGTCCGCGAGACCCAGCCGGTCACAAAGGGGATCGGGTTACCGCTCGCCGCGACACGCTCGGCGGACGGCGTGCAGATCCTCCTGGAGACGAAGATCGACGCGCTCGACATCACGGTCCTCAAGGGCGGCGGTGCAGCGGTCGGTGAATGGGCCACCGCGCACGGCTTCCGCCTTCCGGCCGACGCGCCGGAGGTCCTGGACTTCTACGCGGACCGGAGCCCGATCTTCCTCGCCGCGGCCTTCGACGCCGACGCGGCCGCTGCTCGCGGTCAGCGGGTCGGCGATGGCACGCCGGTGCACATCACCATTCCGACGGCGAACCCGTGGGTCCCGCTGCGGATCCTCGCACTCGGCAAGCAGCCGAATGACCCGGTGCAG
The DNA here is from genome assembly GCA_025350745.1 of Chloroflexota bacterium. Lineage (GTDB taxonomy): Bacteria > Chloroflexota > Limnocylindria > P2-11E > P2-11E > UBA4735. Next base: position 2,303 of record JANXXG010000396.1, read on the forward strand.
GCGGACGTCTACCTCCTCACCGATCAGAAGCCGGCGATGCTCCCCTACGCGCGTGGCACCAACGGACTCCAGCTCGCGTACGACCAGACCGCGTCGGCGGCGCTCCTCACCGACCTACGGACCGACGCCGGAATGGGCTGGGTGCCGACCACCGGCTGGCTGAGCCAGCTGCGCATCGACACGGTCGCCTCCACCATGACCTACGACCTCGCGATCGACGCGGCCGGGCGCAGTCCATCGCGGGTCGCCGCCGGCCTCGAGACGCCGGGCGGATCGGACCAAACGCCATTCGTCCTCACCATGCTCGCCGCGGCAATGGCCGCGCTCATCCTCGTCGTGATCCGCGAGCAACGGCGGACCGTCACAGCGTGATCCGGTCAGCCTTCCTTCTTCTTCTGGTGCTCGCCGCCGGTGCCTGTGCGCCGGCGGCGCGGCGGCACGCCACGGTCGACATCGGGATCCACTACTCGCACTACTCGATCACGCGGATCGACGTACCGGCCGGAGTGCCCGTCACCTTCACGATCCACAACGACGACCCGATCGATCACGAGTTGCTGCTCGGCGACCCGGCGATGCACGAGCGGCACCGCACCGGGGCAGAGCCCGTGCATGCCGCGCGGCCCGACGAGCTCACGATCCCCGCGATGAGCACGCGGACCACGACGCTGACATTTCCCGTTGCGATGACGCTCACGTACATGTGCCATCTGCCGGGGCACGAGGCCTACGGAATGACAGGAGTGCTCGTGGCCCGTTTCTAAGGCGAAGCGGCGGGTCTCTGGCCGGCGCTGCGGGGGTTCCCTCCGCAGAGGGGCCCGCAGCGGGAAGGCCAGAGCCCCGCCGCTCTCGCGTTGAGGACCACTACAGATCCGGCTAGCTCTGCTCTTTAAACTCACCTTCGATGGTGTCGTCCTTCTTCGCGCCGTCTGCGCCGTTCGTCCCGGCGGTCGTGCCGGCCGGCTCGCCCTCGGGGCTCGCCTCGGCCCCCGCCGCCTGCTCTGCCTTGTACATCGCCTCGCCGATTTTGGTGGATGACTGCCGCAGCGCTTCGGCCGCGGACTTGATCTTCTCGGTGTCGTCGGTCTTGAGCGCGTCGCGGACGGCCGCGACCTTCTCCTCGACGTCGCTCTTCACGTCGGCAGGGACCTTGTCGCCGCCGTCGCGAAGGGCCTTCTCGGCCTGGTAGGCGAGGTTGTCGGCCTCGTTACGGCTCTCGATCCGTTCGCGGTTGCGGCGGTCCTCTTCGGCATGGGCTTGCGCGTCCTTGACCAGCTTGTCGACCTCGTCCTTGGCGAGGCCGCTCGACGCGGTGATGGTGATGTGCTGCTCCTTGCCCGAGGCCTTGTCCTTCGCGCGGACGTTCACGATGCCGTTCGCGTCGATGTCGAAGCTGACCTCGACCTGCGGGACGCCCCGCGGGGCCGGGGGAATGCCGTCGAGGACGAAGCGGGCGAGGCTCTTGTTGTCCCCGGCGAGCTCGCGCTCGCCCTGGACGACGTTGATCTCGACCTGGGTCTGGCCGTCGGCCGCGGTCGTGAAGACCTGCGACTTCGAGGTCGGGATGGTCGTGTTGCGCTCGATCAGCTTCGTCGCGACGCCACCGAGCGTCTCGATACCGAGCGACAGCGGGGTCACATCCAAGAGGAGGATGTCCTTCACCTCGCCCTTCAGCACGCCGGCCTGGATCGCGGCGCCGATGGCGACGACCTCGTCCGGGTTGACGCCCTTGTGGGGCTCCTTATTGAACAGATTCTTGACAGTCTCGACGTCGAGCGGCATGCGGGTCATGCCGCCGACGAGGATGACCTCGTTCACCTTGGCCGCGTCGACGTCCGCGTCCTTCATGCACTGCTTGACCGGACCGAGCGTCTTCTCGATGAGGTCCCCGACCAGCTGCTCGAGCTTGCTCCGGGTGAGCGTGATGACGAGGTGCTTGGGGCCGGACTGATCCGCCGTGATGAACGGGAGGTTCACCTCGGTCTGCATGGTCGAGCTGAGCTCGATCTTCGCCTTCTCGGCTGCTTCCTTGAGCCGCTGGAGGGCCTGCCGATCGTTCCGAAGGTCGATCCCCTGGTCCTTCTTGAACTCTTCGACGAGCCACTCGATGACCCGCTGGTCGAAGTCGTCGCCGCCGAGGTGCGTATCACCGTTGGTGGCCTTCACTTCGAAGACACCCTCGCCGAGCTGCAGGATCGAGATGTCGAACGTGCCGCCGCCGAGGTCATAGACCGCGACGATCTCGTCCTTCTTCTTGTCCAGGCCGTACGCGAGCGCGGCGGCCGTGGGCTCGTTGACGATGCGGAGGACCTCGAGACCGGCGATCTGGCCGGCATCCTTGGTCGCCTGCCGCTGGTTGTCGTCGAAGTAGGCCGGAACGGTGATGACGGCCTGGGTCACCTTGTCGCCGAGGAACGCCTCGGCGTCGGTCTTCAGCTTGCCGAGGATCATCGCGGAGATCTCCGGCGGCGTCAGGTGCTTGCCGTCGGAGAGGACGATGTCCACGCCGCCATTCTTGCCCTCGGCGATGTTGTACGAGACGAGCGCCTTGGAGCGCTGGACCTCGGGGTCGCTCCAGCGGCGGCCCATGAACCGCTTGACCGAGTAGATCGTGTTCTCGGGGTTCGTGATCGCCTGCCGCTTCGCGACCTGGCCGACCAGGCGCTCCCCGGTCTTGGTGAACGCAACGACCGACGGCGTGATCCGCCCGCCCTCCGCGTTCGCGATTATCGTCGGCTCCCCGCCCTCCATGTACGCCATGGCCGAGTTCGTGGTGCCGAGATCGATCCCTATGACTTTTGGCATTGCTTTACTCCTTGTTCGTGTGTTCTTTAGTTCGCGCGGGTCCGGGCTTTCGCCACGGACACGAGGGCCGGACGGATGACCTTCTCATTGAGCCGGTAGGCCTTCTGGTGTTCGGCGATGACCGTCCCCTCGGGACGGTCCGACTCCACATGGGCGATCGCCTCGTGCACGTATGGATCGAAGGGCGTTCCCAACGAATCGATGGCTTCGAGGCCTTCGCCATCGAGGATCGAGCGGAGCTTCCGTTCGACGAGACCCAGTCCCTCGAGCCACGGCTGGCCCTTCAGGTCATCGGGCATGCTCGCCAGCGCCCGGTCGTACCCGTCGAGCACATCGAGCAGCTTCGTGATCACATCGGCCTTCGCGTACTTCGCGAACTCGAGGCGCTCGGCCTCATTCCGTTTCCGGTAGTTCGAGAAATCTGCGGCGAGCCGCTGGAGATCCGCCTTGTAGTCGGGTCCCGGTTCGTCGCCGTCGCGAGGCTCGACGAGCACGTCGTCCTCGCGGCGCTCCGGATCGTTCATCTAATTTCCCTCCACGGCCCGCACGAGGTCGGTCATCAGGCGACCGATGAAGGTCACCGCGCCGATCGAGCGGGCGTAGTCCATGCGCCGTGGTCCGACGATCCCCACGTAGCCGACCACGCCGTGCGACCCGCCGTAGCGGCCGAAGACGAGGCTGCAATCGAGCAGCGGCTCGACGCGGTTCTCCGCGCCGATCGCGACGTGGACCTCACCATCGCCGATGCCCGGCGGGAGCAGCTCCGTGACGCGCGTCCGGTCTTCGAGGAGCGCGACCATCTCGCGAAGGCGGGCGGGATCGCCAAGACCGAACTCCGGCTGGGCGAGGATGTTCTGGATGCCGTCGTAGTAGACGTCGTGCGACCGCGCGCTTTCGGTCTCGGCGAGCATCCGTGCCAACGCCTGGAGGATCTGACGCGAAACGCCCCGCTCCGTCGGGACCACCTTCGCGATGCTCTCCGCGTCACCGCCGTGGTGCAGCTCGGTGAGCCGCTGGCCGGCCGCGCGCAGCTCGTCGGGCAACGCGTGGTGATCGAGATCGAGGAGCTGCTGGAGCACCGTGCCGCCGTCGAGAACGGCGACGATGAGCACGCGCCGCTCCTGGATCGGCACGACGTCGATGTGCTTGAGCACGCTCGTCGCCCCCGCGGGCGGCGTCACGATGGAGGCTTCCGCGCTCAGGCGCGCGAGCGTGGAGGCTGCGAGGCGGAGCCATTGCGCAGTGTCGCGCTGGGCCTGCTGGAACTGATGGCTCACGGTGAGCTGCTCTTCCGGTTGGAGCGACGGATCGGGCATCAGGCTCTCGATGAAGAAGCGGTAGCCGAGATCGGTCGGGACCCGCCCGGCGGAGGTGTGCGGATGGGTCAGCAGACCAAGGTCCTCGAGCTCGGCGAGCTCGTTCCGCACGGTGGCCGAGGACAGCGGCAGGCCGTACCGGCGCACGAGCACGCCGGACGCGACCGGCTGCGCGGTCGTGATGAACTCGCGGATCACGGCGCGCAGGATCTCCCGCTGCCGGTCGGCCAGCTCAGGGAGGGCGGCGCGCTCCTGCTTATATGGCTCGTTGCGCTCGATTTGGGTCATTTAGCACTCTCCCCTCGAGAGTGCTAAAAGGGTACCAGCCCTGCCCTCCCGGCGTCAACGGTCGCGGACGGGCGACCCGACGCGCTGACCGAGCGGCCGGGCACGACGTGTGCGAGACGAGGTCCCAATCGCGTAGGAGGGTACTGCCGATGTGGAGCGAGTTCCGCACGTTCCTGGTGAAGACCAACGTCCTGACGCTCGCGATCGCGTTCATCCTCGGCATTGCGTTCGCCGCTGTCGTCGGGTCGCTGGTGAAGGACGTGATCATGCCGCCGGTGGGGATGCTGCTCGGCAGGGTCGACTTCTCGAACCTGTACATCAATCTCTCGGGTGGGACCTACCAGTCGCTCGCAGAAGCTCAGAAGGCCGGCGCGGCCACCATCAACTACGGCATCTTCATCAACACCGTGATCGCATTCATCATCGTCGCGTTCGTCGTGTTCCTCATCGCGAAGGCCCTGATCAAGCCGGCTCCGCCGGAACGGGAATGCCCGTATTGCGCGATGACCATCCCGAAGGCCGCGACCCGCTGCCCGCAGTGCACCAGCCAGCTCGGCGTGACCGCCTAGCGTGACTCCGTCGCGGCGGGCTCCTCGTGGCGCGACGCAAGCACGTTGCGGACGCGCTCGAGGAGCTCGTCGAGCTCGAACGGCTTCGTGACGTAGTCCGCCGCTCCGAGCTCGGTCGCATAGAGCCGCTCGGACAGCCCGAAGATCGCGGTGACCACGATGACCGGAAGGTTCGCGATGCGGCCGTCCGCGCGCAGCTCGCGCAGCACGCTGAACCCGTCGCGGCGCGGCATCATGAGATCGAGGATCATCGCGGACGGCGAGAGCTGATCGACCATGCGCATCGCCTGGTCGCCGTCCCGGGCCAGCTTGGCCTCGAGCCCCTCCTCCTTCAGGAACGTCACGATCGTGTCGCCGAGGTCAGGGTCGTCCTCGACCACGAGCACCAGGTGTGCCGCCGGCCGCCGCGGACGGGTTCCCACTAGACGCGGATCTCCTTCGCGAGCCGCTCCGGATCCTTGATGGCGATCTTCCGGCGGCGGATGGTGATGAGCTCTCGGCGCTCGAGGTCGCCGAGCACGCGGTTCACCGAGACGCGCGAAGCGCCCGTGAAAGCGGCGAGCTCGTCCTGCGTCAGGGTCAGCTCGAGCGAGCCGGCACCGTCGGTCCCATTCACCTGGGCCAGGTCCAGCAGGTATTTGGCCACGCGGCTCGGCACGTCCAGGAAGATGAGGTCCTCCACGCGGTCGGAGAGACGCCGGATGGTCTTTGCGAGGGCCTCGAACACCACTTTCGTGGCCGCTGGATGGGCCTCTACGAATGCGACGAAATCGTCACCGGCCAGCAGGGCGCACCGGGTGCCCTCGAGCGCCGTGGCCGTGGCCGAGCGGGGTCCATGGTCGAAGAGGGCCAGCTCTCCGAAGAACTCGCCGCCGCGGAGGAGGGCGACCAGGGCTTCCTGCCCGAACTCCCCAGGCAACGCGATCTTCACGGCGCCCTCGAGCACGACGTAGAAGTGCTGACCCGGATCGTCCTTCCGGAAGATCGTGTCGCCCCGCTTGAATGCCTTCTGGCGGGTGCGCTCGGCGAGGCTCGTGAGCTCCGGATCGGAGAGCTTCGCGAAGAGCGGGACCCGCTTGAGGTACTGGATGAGCTGCAGATCCGGCATCGACGGGAACGGTACCGCACCTTGACGGGCGCCCCATCATTGGCGGTCCCATGAATGAGGTGTACATCTCGGGCGCGCTCACCGGGGTCGCCGACGGTGCGCGCGCCCGAGTCTTCTACGAGCTCCTTGCGGAGATCGTGACCGACTGCGGGCTACGGCCATACCTGCCGCATCACGCGACTGACCCGATCGCGGCGCCGGATCTCGACCCGCGCAGCGTGTACGAGATCGACCGCGCGCGCGTGACCCGGAGCGCGCTCGTCATCGCGTACGCCGGCGCCCCGTCGTTCGGCGTCGGCATCGAGGTGGAGCTCGCCCGGGAGCACGGCATCCCGGTCATCCTCGTGGCCGAGCGTGAGCAGACCGTCTCCCGGATCCTCCTCGGCTCGCCTGCGGTCGTGGACGTCGTCCGGTTCACCGAGCTCTCGGGATTGCGGCTGGCGCTCGGCGACGCGATCGCCGCCGCGACCAAGGCGAGAGCCGACCTGGCCCCCGACACGGTGGTCCAGCGGTTCCTCGGCAGCCTCGGGGCCGCGCGCCGCCTGCCCGAGGCCGAGGTCACCGCGCTCCTGCGCGTCGCCGAGATCGACGGCGAGCCGGCCGGCGCGATCCGGCGCGCCGTGGCCGACGGACGGCTCTTCGGGGCCGGCCTGCGGGACCTCGTCGGGCGCCACGCCCTCCGGGGTGCCGAGCTCGCCGCGTTCGTCCTGCACGACGTCCTCGAACGGTCCCTCGCCGACATCGCCCGCACGCTCGGTTCCGAGCCCCGGGCGGTCCGACGCCGGCTTCAGCAGGCCCGGAGCAAGCTCCAGCTCGCCCCTGACGCGGATCTCGCGGTCATAGGACAATGGTTGGTGACCGAGCTCATCGCGCCCCCGACCCGGGCCCTACAGCTCCGTCTCTTCAACTCGGCACAAGGGCCTGCGGCGGATGCCGCGGTCGGCGGCAGTGACAAAGCGCCTGCGGCGGATGCCGCCGTAGGCGGCAGTGAGAACAGTAGTAAGGAGTCGTATGAGCAAGGGGCAGCGCAAACAGAAGACGGTCGGCAAGCTGGGCTGGCGGTCGAAGAAGGCGAACCACGGGCGTAAGCCCGGGATGGGCCGCGGCAAGCGCAACTAGGTACCGACTGAGCTGACCAACGAAAGAAGCCGCTCCACACGAGGGAGCGGCTTCTTCGTGTCCTCGCGCCGGCGGGCTACCTGCGGCGGGTCGTCTTCTTGCGGGCGGTCGTCTTCTTGCGGCCGGTGGTCTTGCGGGCGGTCGCCTTCTTGCGAGGCGCGACCTTCTTCTTGGTCGTCTTGCGGCCCGTCGTCCGCTTCGCCGTTGCCTTCTTCGTCGTCTTCTTTGTGGTCTTGCGGCCGGTCACCTTCCGGGCGGTGGTCTTCTTCTTGGTCGTCTTGCGCCCGGTCACCGTGCGGGCAGTGGTCTTCTTCCGCCCTCCTGTGCTCAGCGTCGTCTTCTTGCGATCGCCGCTCGGGGTGCCGGATGGGACGGGCATCGGCGCCGGTGGCGGGGGCGTCCCCGGCAGCGGCGTCGGCCAGCTCGACGCCGGCTCCTGCTGTGAACCCGCCCAGATGTCGCCGCGATTGCCTTGTTCCATGAAGACCTCCATTAAAAATGGTCCGCGCATCGTTCGCCGGTGAAAGTGCGGTGAAGCCTTGGCATACCGTGTTCACGCGCTTGCCGCAAGCCGCAGTCGTCCCCGATGGCCCTTCTTAGTCCGGGATCAACCGCACGAACACCTCGCTCGCGACGAATCGAGCGCGTTCTGAGAGCGCGACGCTCGGGCCGCGTCGCTCGAGCATCCCCATCCCGTCCAACGGAGCGAGCGCGGCATCGACACGAGCCCGCGCGGTGGATCCGAACCGCAGCGCATAGGCGTCGAGGTCGAGCCCTTCGGACAGCCGCAGCGCGAGGATCGCCGTATCGACGGCCGGATCTGCGCCCGGGTCGGGGATCCGGCCCTCGCCACCCTCGATCCGAGCGATGTAAGCGAGCAAGCCGGCCGGCTGGTGCGAACGGACACCCGCAAGGTGCGAGTGGGCCCCGCCCCCGACACCGAGCCACTCCCCGTTCCGCCAATACACCAGGTTGTGACGGCACTCCTGTCCGGGGCGGGCCCAGTTCGCGATCTCGTAGTGGGCGTACCCCGCGGCTTCGAGCACCGTCCCGGTCAACGCGTAGCGATCGGCCACCGCATCGTCGTCCGGACGCGCCACGGTCGCGTTGGACCGCCACCGTTCGAGCGTCGGCCAGCCGCCGCCGGGCCAGTTCGTCACGGCCTCCCATTCAAGCGAGGGGTCGAGCTCGAGCTCGAGCGGGTAGGCCGAGACGTGCTCCGGTGCCTGGGCGATCGCCGCGTCCAGATCCGCCCGCCACTCCGCCTCGGTCTCGCCCGGCCGGCCGAAGATGAGATCCAGGTTCACCGCGAGCCCCACCGACCGGGCGGCAGCGACGGCAGGCGCGATGTCTTCCGGCCGATGGGTCCGGCCCAGCGCCGTGAGGGCCCGCGCCGAGAACGACTGGGCGCCGAGCGAGATGCGGGTGGCCCCGAGCGCGCACCAGGCCTCGAGCCGAGCGCGATCGAGCGTCGCGGGGTTCGCCTCGAAGGTGACCTCGTCCGGCGCGAAGTCGAACGACGACCGAATGGTCATCGCCAGCGCGGCGATCTCGTCCGGCTCGAGAAGGCTTGGGGTCCCGCCGCCGAAGAACGCTGTCCCGATCCGCGGGCGGCCGAGGGCCGCACCCTCCCGCTCGAGCTCGGCGCGCAGCGCCGCGAGGTAACGAGCCCGCAGCGGGCTCGTCGCGGGGGCGGTGGCAAAGTCGCAGTACGGGCACCGCGAGGCGCAGAACGGGATGTGGACGTAGAGCGAGATCAACGAATGAGGCCCAGCGGATCCGGCAGCTCCGCGTCGGCCGAGAGCTCCGCGGTCCGACCCAGGTCCACGAGCCACTCGCGCGACTCGTATACGAAGCCAAGGAGGTGGGCGGGCCGCCAGTCGGCCTCCGCGACGATGCGCTCCTCGCCGAAGTCCGGCAGCAGGAGCACGTAGGCGAGACCGCGATCCACGAGGCGCGCCGCGGACACGCCGAGCGACAGCAGCTTGTCGGGTCCGCCGACGATCGACAGCGCGGACCGGCGGACCGGCGCGATGACCTCGGCGAGGCGCGCATCGCCGGCGTCGGCCTCGACAGCCGCCGCGCGATGGAGGGCGATATGCGCCGCTGCGGCATAGCTTCCCTCGAGGAGGCCGCGCGACTCGCGCGAGAGCCGCTCCCACACGAGGGCGTGCGCGTCCTCGGCGAGCGCGCGCAGGAACGTCGACGCGAGGAGCTGCGTCGGATGCTCGTACGCGACCTTGTACGCGCGCATCAGTCCTCTTTGATCCGCAGCACGGCGAGGAAGGCCTCCTGCGGGATCTCGACGGCGCCGACCATCTTCATCCGCTTCTTGCCCTTCTTCTGCTTCTCGAGGAGCTTCTTCTTCCGGGTGATGTCACCGCCGTAGCACTTCGCGAGCACGTCCTTGCGCGTCGCCTTCACCGTTTCGCGCGCGATGACCTTCCCGCCGATCGCGGCCTGGATCGGCACGTCGAACATCTGCCGCGGGATGAGCTCGCGGAGCTTCGCCGTGAGCGCGCGGCCAATGCCCATCGCCCGTTCGCGGTGCACGATCATCGAGAGCGCGTCGACGACGGTGCTCGCCACGAGGATGTCGAGCCGGACGAGGTCCGCCGCCCGGTACTCGCGCAGCTCATAGTCGAGCGACGCGTACCCCTGTGACCGGCTCTTCAGCTGGTCGTAGAAGTCGACGATGACCTCGGCCAGGGGCATGTCGTAGGTGAGCATCGCCCGCGTCGGGTCGACGTAGCTCATGTCCATGAGGACGCCGCGCTTGTTCTGCGCGAGATCCATGATCGGCCCGACGTAGTGCTGCGGGACGATGATCGTCACCTTCATCCAGGGCTCTTTCACCTCGGTGATCGTCCCCGGGTCCGGCAGGTGGGCCGGATTGTCGATCGCGATCTCGGTCTCGCCATGCGTGATGACGCGGTATTCGACGGACGGCGATGTGGCGATCAGGTCGACGTCGTACTCCCGCTCGAGGCGCTCCTGGACGATGTCCATGTGGAGGAGGCCAAGGAAGCCGGCGCGGAAGCCGAAACCGAGCGCCTGCGAGCTCTCCGGCTCGTACACGAGCGATGCGTCGTTCAGGCTCAGCTTCTCGAGGGCGTCGCGCAGTGCCGGGTAGTCCTCCGACGACGTCGGGTAGAAGCCGGCGAACACCATCGGCTTCGCCGGCCGGTAGCCGGGCAGCGGCGCGGCCGCGGGTCGCGTCGCGAGGGTGAGCGTGTCACCGACGCGGCAATCGGCGACGGCCTTGAGCCCCGTGGCGACGTAGCCGACCTCTCCGGTCGCGAGGCGCTGGATCGGGACGGCGTCCGGAGCGAAGACCCCGAGCTCGAGCAGCTCGCTTTCCTTCGCGGTCGCCATGAGCAGGATCCGGTCGCCGTGCGCGACGCTCCCGTCGATGATGCGGACGTGCGCGACCACCCCTTTGTACTGGTCATAGTGCGAGTCGAAGATGAGCGCGCGCAGCGGGGCGTCGGGATCGCCGCTCGGTGGCGGGACCCGTTCGACGACGGCATTCAAGATCTCCGCGACGCCGAGACCGGTCTTGCCCGACGCGAGTAACACCTCTTCGTCCTTGAACCCGAGGGTGGTGCGAAGATCTTCGCGCACGAGACCGATATCGATGCTCGGCAGGTCGACCTTGTTGATCACGGCTACCACCTCGAGCCCCTGCTCGACGGCGAGGTATGCGTTCGCGAGCGTCTGGGCCTCGATGCCCTGCGATGCGTCGACCAGCAGGACCGCGCCCTCGCACGCCGCGAGCGACCGACTCACCTCGTAGTTGAAGTCGACATGGCCGGGCGTATCGATGAGATTCAGCTCGTATGAGTCGCCGTCCTTCGTCCAGGACATCCGGACCGCGCGCGCCTTGATGGTGATGCCCTTTTCGCGCTCCAGGTCCATCGAATCGAGCAGCTGATCCCGCATCTCCCGCAGCGACACCGTGCCCGTGAGCTCGAGGATGCGGTCGGACAACGTCGTCTTCCCATGGTCGACATGGGCGATGACGCTGAAGTTGCGGATGCGCTGGCGCGGGTCAGGCATTCAACGAGCCTAGGTGACTTCGGTGCCCCGGCGCGCAAGGCGCGTGCGGACCGCGGCGGTGATCTCGGCAAGCTCGGTCACGCGGAACAGCGTCGCCGCGCCGAGGTAGGCGGCGAGCCCGACCGCGATGGCGATCGCGGTCTGCAGGAAGAGGCCTGGCTTGGTCTGCTGCAGGTCGACCGTGATGTTGGTCGCCCGAATGAAGCCGAACATCGCGATCCCCATCAGCAGGCTGGCCGCAGTGACCTTGAGCGACGAGCCGCCGAGGCCGCCGATCTTGAGCCGCGCCCGCGGCGCGAGGAGCGCGAGGAACAGCGCGGCCTCGGCGAGCGTGGCGACGGAGTTGGCGAACGCGAGACCGTTGATCCCATAGGTCGGAGCGAGCAGGACCGAGAGAACGACGTTCGTCCCGATGGAGACGAGGGTCAGGGCCAGCGGCGTCCGCGTGTCCTTGGACGCGTAGTACGCGCGGGCGAGGATCTGGATGAGCGCGTGGCCGGCAAGGCCGAGCGAATAGAAGAGGAACGCCTCCTGCGTCGCCTCGCGCGCCTCCGGCCCGAACTGTCCGTATTGGAACAGCAGGTTCACGATCGGGCGCCGTAGCACGATCATCATCACGACCGTCGGCAAGGTCAGGAACAGGATCCAGCGGATCGCCTGCTGCAGGATGTCCCGCATCTTTGCCTGGAGCCCTTGTGCCGCGTAGCGCGACAGCGTCGGGAACACCGCGGCGCTGATCGCGATGGAGAAGACGCCGAGGGGAAGCTGCATGAGCTGGAACGCGTAATTGAGCGCGGTGAGCGACCCTTGAGGCATCTTCGCCGCGAGATACGTGTCCACGATGAAGATGAGCTGGACCGCGCCCAAAGCCAGCGTCCGCGGCACGGTGAGACGGACGATCTCCCGCACACCGGGGTGCGACAGATCGAGCGTGAGCTTGTAGCGGGTGCGCCGGAACGTGAGCTCCGGCACCTGGACCAGCCACATCATCAGCGCGCCCGCGACCGTCCCCCACGCGAGGGCCTCGATCCCGAGGAACGGGGACAGGAAGAACGCGAACAAGATGATCACGAAGTTGTAGACGAGCGGCGCGGTCGCGCCCGAGAGGAATTGGCGGTACGAGTTGAGAATGCCGGTGAAGAGCGCCGACAACCCCATGAAGATCGGACTGAGCAGCATGATGCGCGAAAGGTGGATGGTCGTCTCCACCTGATGCGGGTCCGAGAACGGCGCGAGCATGGGCACGATCCACGGTGCCAGGATCCACATGACCGCCGAGAGACCGACGAGCAGCAGCACGATCGCGTTCATGACGCTCGACGCGACGCGCCAGGCTTCGTCCTCGCGTTCTTTCGCGAGATAGCCGGTGAAGACCGGGATGAACGCGCTCGCGAGCGCGCCGGCCACGAGCAGGTTGAAGAGCGTGTCGGGGATCCGGAACGCGGCCCAGAACGCGTCGAGCTCCGGAGACTGGCCGTACTTGGCTCCGATGACCGAGAGGCGGAGCCAGCCCAGAAGGCGGCTGGCGATGAGGGTGACGATCATGAAGAGCGACGCCCGCCCGACGCTCATCTGCATGTTCGTCGAAGTATGAATAGACTTGCCGATATGGCAAAGAAGAAGCGCTCAGCCCTCAAGCGGATCCGACAGGCGCCCCGACGCGCCGCGATCAAGACCCTCGCGCGCTCGGCGTCGCGCACGGCCGTGAAGACGGCACGCGCCGCCATCGACTCGAAGTCCGACGGTGCGGCGGACGCGGTGAAGGCCGCGGCCAGCGCGCTGGACAAGGCCGTGAAGCGCGGCGGCATCCACAAGAACGCCGCAGCCCGGCGCAAGAGCCGACTCGCGAAGCGGACAAGGACCGCGACTGCCTAGCCCCGCGCGAAGCGCGGAAAGGTATCGCGGCCCGGATAGCGCGCAGCATCGCCAAGCTCGAGCTCGATCTCCATGAGGCGGTTGTACTTCGCGACGCGCTCGCTTCGTGAGAGCGACCCCGTCTTGATCTGTCCGGTGTTCAGCGCGACACAGAGGTCGGCGATCGTGGTGTCCTCGGTCTCGCCGGACCGGTGCGAGATGACCGCCGCGTAGCCCGAGCGGTGCGCGAGCTCGACGGCCTCGATCGTCTCGGTGAGCGTGCCGATCTGGTTGAGCTTGATGAGTACGGCGTTCGCGCAGCCCTCGTTGACCCCACGGCGGATGCGCTCCACGTTCGTGACGAAGAGATCGTCGCCAACGAGCTGTAGCCGGTCGCCAAGCGCCTTTGTCAACGCCTTCCAGCCGGCCCAATCATCCTCGGCGAGGCCATCCTCGATGGACACGAGCGGATACTTGTCGCGCCACCGCGCGTACTTCTCGATCATGGCGGCGCTGTCGAGCGTGGCCCTCTCACGGGCGAGCGTGTACTTCCCGTTCGCGAAGAGCTCCGTCGATGCCGGGTCGAGCGCGATGGCGCAGTCGACGCCAGGCTTGTAACCCGCGGCCTCGATCGCGCTCAGGATCAGCTCGATCGGCTGCTCGTTCGACGTCAGACCCGACGGCGCAAAGCCGCCTTCATCGCCGACGCCGGTCCCCATCCCCTTGTCGTGCAACAGCCTCTTCAGCGCGTGGAAGATCTCGGAGCCCATCCGGATGGCTTCCTTGAAAGACGGCGCGCCGATGGGGGCGAGCATGTACTCCTGCATGTCCGCTGAATCCGACGCGTGCTTGCCGCCGTTCAGCACGTTCATCAGCGGCACCGGGAGCGTGCGCGCGAGCGGTCCACCCAGGTAGCGGTAGAGCGGCTGGCCCACGTCGGCCGCCGCAGCGCGAGCGCAGGCGACCGACACGCCGAGCATCGCGTTCGCGCCGAGCCGTGACTTGTCGGTCGTTCCGTCGAGCTCGCGGAGCACGGCGTCGATCGCGGATTGGTCGGTGGCCTGCTCCCCGATCAGCTCCGGCGCGATGATGTCGTCGACATTTCCGACGGCCTTCAGGACGCCTTTGCCGCCGTAGCGCTTCTTGTCGCCGTCGCGGAGCTCGACCGCCTCGTGCTTCCCGGTCGACGCGCCCGACGGGACCATCGCGGTGCCGACGGCGCCGCCCGCGAGGTACACGTCCACGGCCACCGTGGGATCGCCGCGCGAATCGAGCACCTCGCGCGACCGGATCATCTCGATCGTGGCGTCAGACATTCTTTTCAATCTACCGGCTTCGCCGGATAGACACGCTCAAGGCGGGTGGGTTCACTCGTCGCGACAAAGTCGCTCCTCGCTCAGTCATTCGGGATCGCCTCCACCCCGGGTAGTTTCTTCCCTTCGATGAGCTCGAGCGCGGCGCCGCCGCCGGTCGAGACGTGGGTCATCTTGCCGGCGAGGCCGAGCTGCGCGATCGCCTGCACCGATTCCCCGCCCCCAACGACCGTCACGGCCGAGCTCGCGGCCATCGCCCGCGCGATCGCCTCGGTGCCGTGCGCGTAGTCCGGCTGCTCGAACAGGCCCATCGGGCCATTCCAGAAAACGGTCTTCGCGCCCGCGATGCGCGCGCTGAACAGGCGCTCGGTCGCTTCGCCGATGTCGAGGATCCGGTCTTGGTCGTCCCGGGACCACCGCATGTCGATCGGGAGCAGCACCTCGGCACCGCGGTCCTTGGCCGCGGCGAGGATGGCGCGGGC
>JANXXG010000418.1 GCA_025350745.1 Chloroflexota bacterium
GCGAGGATCACGCCGCGCGGCGCGCGCGGCTTGTCGCGAAGGAGGGCGTCGCGATCGAGGACCATCGTGTGACCCGCTTCCGTGCCGCCCAGGCGGTCACGCTCGTCCGCCTGGACCTCCTCACCGGACGCGTCGACCATCGCGCAGGCCACCCGGAGATCGCCGGGCGCGACGTCGTCGTTCTGCTCGAGCTCGACCGTCGGGTACGCGAGGAGGGTGAAGCTGCGGTCGCGGGCCGCACCGAGCACGGCCTCGGCGAGGTCGCGCTCGAGGCTGCGCTTGTACTGCTCGAACTGCGCGTAGTCGCCCGGCGACAGGGACACGACGTAGCTGTTGGGAACGAAGGTCTTGGCGAGCGAGACGGACTGATGCGACTCCATCGCGCGAATGACCCGCTTTCCGATCTGCACCGGCTGGAGACGCGCCCGGAACAACCGGGCGCTCCAGCCCTCGATGGCCCGGCTGGCCATGTGTTCGAGCCGCTCAAGCATCGTGGTCCTTCACGACCTCCGCTCCGAGCAGGATGATGGCCGCGGTCACGTAGATCCACGTCAGCAGCCCCGCGGCGAAGGCGAGGGCGCCGTAGGCGGCGAAGATGCCGAGGGTCCTGGTCAGGAAGCCGAACGCGATCTTGGCGACCTCCCACAGGATGGCGGCCACCAGCGCAGCGCGGCGTGCCGGCGCCGGGGGCACGCGGCGGCGCGGCGCGAACCGGAACACGAGGTAGAAGAACCAGAAGCCGAACGCGAGCCCGACGAGCGGCGAGACCAGCTCGAAGATCAGCCGCACGCCGCGGAGACCCGACTCGGCGAGCGCGTTGCCGGCCGCCTGGACCCCGTAGCTCACGGCGAACGACGTCAGGGCGATGACCACGACCAGCAGGAGGAACGCGATGCTGTTCAGGCGCTCGCGAAGGAACGCCCGCCGACCCGTGCGGCCGAGGATGTGCGAGATCGCGGTGTCGACCGAGCCGAGGATCGCCGTCGCGGTGAGCAGGGTGCCCACGAGGCCGAACCCGAGCGAGAGCGCGCGCCCCTGGACGAGCTGGCCGACGATCTTCGTCTCTTGACCGGTCGCGGCCGGCAGCAGGCCGCCGACGAGCTGCGCGAGCTCGAGCTCCGCCTGCTGCGTGCCATACACGAAGCCGAAGATGCCGATAACGAGCGCCAACAGCGGGATGAGAGCGAAGAAGATCTGGTAGGCGATCGCGCCCGCGAGGAACAGGCCGTCGTCGTCCAGGAACGCGGCGCCGATGCGGCGCGCGGCTACGAAGATGCGGCCTCGCCTTTCGGGGCGGTCGGGGGGGCCTTGTCCGTCCGCGGCGCTTTGGGCGCCTCCGTCTTCGAGCCATCGGTCTTCGCGCCGTCGGTCGTTGGTGCGGCGGCGGCGGGTCCGGGCGCTGCCTTCGGGTCCGTCTTTTCCGTCTTCGCCGGATCGCCGCCGTCCGTTCGCTTGTCCGTGGCGCCGGCTTCCGTTGGTGTGACGCGGCTGTCGGTCTTGTACCAGCCGCCGCCCTTGAACACGATCGCAGGGGTCGCCATCAGCTTCCGCGGCTTCTTGCCGCAGCTTGGGCACACCTCGAGGGTCGCGTCGGCGTACGACTGCACAGCCGAAAACGTGTGCCCGCAGTGGTCGCAGTGGTAGTCGTAGATGGGCATCTGCTCCCCTTATCATCGCAGCAAGGTGAGGGTGGCTGCCATGACGCGCCCCGCGGCCAGCGCCACCCGCCGCCGTCGCAACGCCGCCGAGAACGCGCTGGCGTACGCCTTCATTCTCCCCGCGATGCTGATCCTGCTCGTCTTCCACTTCGCGGGGGGGTTCGCCGCGGTCGGCATGTCGCTGTTCAAGTGGGACATCGTGCCCGGGGCGTTCCGCGGGCTCGACAACTACCAGACCGTGCTCGTCGGCTCACGCGCCGAGGAGTTCTGGCATTCCCTTTCGGTCACCCTCACGTACACCCTCATCACCGTCCCGATCGAGATCGTCCTGTCGCTCGTCCTCGCGTACCTCCTCTTCCAGAAGATGCGCGGTCGCGCGGTCTACCGGACCCTCTACTACCTGCCGTACATCACCTCGGTGATCGCGGCCGGAGTGATCTTCAACTGGCTCATGAACCCGAACTACGGTTTCTTCAACCAGATCCTCGAGCTCGTCGGCATCGGACCGCAGCGGTGGCTGGATGAGCCGCGCGGCCTGTTCGAGCTCATGTCCGGCGGCCTCCTGGCCGGCTGGGCCCAGGGTCCGAGCCTTGCGCTGGTCGGCGTATCGCTGTTCACGATCTGGCATTTCATCGGTTTCCAGGTCGTGATCTTCCTCGCTGGTCTCGGAAATATCTCGACGGAGTACTACGAGGCGGCGAGGCTCGATGGGGCCAGCGAACGGCAGATCTTCTGGCGCATCACCCTGCCGCTGCTCAGCCCGACGACCTTCTTTGTCGCGACGATCGCGACGATCGGCGCGCTGAAGGCGTTCAACCAGATCTATGTCATGACGAACGGCGGCCCGCTCGACACGACCCGGACGCTCGGGTACGAGATCTTCCACGTCTTCTTTCAGCAGGGCCGGATCGATCTCGGCGCGGCGATGGCGGTGCTGCTGACGATCATCATCCTGCTGTTCACCCTGTTCCAGTTCCGGATCGCCGAACGGCGCGTGCACTATGGCTAGCCGGGCCGGAGCCCAGCGCAGGCTCGGCCGGCCGGCGGGGATCCCCCGCCTGCGCGTGCGCACCGTACTGAAACATCTCACCCTCGGCGCGGTGGCTGTTGTGATCGCGTTCCCGTTCTACTGGATGCTCACGACGGCGTTCAAGAGCTTCTTCGAGGCGACGACGTTCCCCCCCACGCTCTTCCCGCAGGAATTCCACTTCGAGAACTTCGCGACGGCCTGGGGCGATGCCCCCTGGGTCGGGTTCTTCCGGAACACGTTCATCATCGCCATCGCGGTCACCGTCGGCGAGCTCGCGACCTCGATCCTCGCCGCCTACGCCTTCGCCCGTATGAACTTCAAGGGCAAGGGCGTCATGTTCATGATCCTGCTCGCGAGCTACATGATCCCCGGCGAAGCGACGCTCATCCCCAACTTCGTCCTCGTGACCAAGGTCCTGCACATCCAGAACACCCTGGCCGTCCAGATCATCCCGTTCCTCGCCTCGGTCTTCTCGATCTTCCTGCTCCGCCAGCACTTCCTCTCGATCCCCAGCGAGCTGGCCGACGCGGCCACGGTGGACGGTGCCGGACATCTCCGGTTCCTCCGGAGCGTCGTGCTTCCCCTCTCGGTGCCGGTCCTGGTCACGGTGACGCTCATCACCGCGCTGGGGGTCTACGACAGCTTCCAGTGGCCGCTCCTCGTCACGAACACCGACGACGTCCGGCCCGTGCAGATCGGGATGGCGCAGTTCCGCACCGAATTCGGGGCGCAGTACCATCTCGAAATGGCGGCGGCCACCTTCGTGATCGCCCCGGTCGTCGTCGTGTTCCTGTTCCTGCAGCGGTATCTCATCCAGGGGGTGGCGAGGACAGGTATCCGCGGATAGGTCTCGTCCGTATGACGGTCAAGAACGACCGAGCACAGCGGCAATTTCGGAGGGGGTTGGGGACTATGCGGTTGAAGCTCGCGATCATCGCAGCGGTCATGGTCGTCGCGACGGCCTGCAGCGGGGCGGCCACCGCGCCGGCGCCATCCAGCCAGGCGGACATCGACCTGGTCGGTCCGACCGCGCTGGTGCTCTGGCACACCCAGACCGGCGCCAATGCCAAGGCCCTGCAAGAGCTCGTCGACAAGTACAACTCGACGAACGACAAGAAGATCACCGTCACCCTGCAGTACCAGGGCAGCTACACGCAGCTCTATCAGAAGAACCTCTCGGCCATCCAGGCCGGCGCGCTGCCGGAGCTCGCGGTCGCATATGAGAGCTTCGTCGCCGACTACCAGAAGGCCGACGTCGTCCTTAACCTCGACCCGTACGTGAGCTCCGCCAAGAACGGACTCACGAAGGTCCAGCTGGAAGACATCTACAAGTCATATCTCGACACGAACCGGTTCCCGCAGTTCGGCAACCAGCTCCTGTCGTTCCCGTTCACCAAGTCGCTGCTCGTCACATACCAGAACGACGACGTCCTCAAGGAGATCGGCAAGACCGCGCCCAAGACGTGGGACGAGTTCGAGGCCACGGCCCGTGCCGCGGTCAAGAAGGGCGCCGACGGCAAGACCAGCCGCTACGGCTGGGCATCCAACATCAGCGCGTCCACCTTTAACGGGTGGGTGCTCTCGCGCGGCGGGAAGCTGATGAGCGCAGACAACAAGACCGTCGCCTGGGATGGCAAGGAGGGCGTCGACTCGGTCAAGCTCTTCGACAAGCTCCTCAAGGACGGCGTGTCCTACGTCCCGAAGGGCTTCGACTACCAGACCGACTTTGGCACCGGCAAGGTCCTCTTCGTCGAGGAGTCGAGCACCGGTCGGCCGTTCTTCAAGTCCAGCTTCAAGGGTCCGATCAACTGGAGCATCACCGGCATCCCGCAGATCGATCCGGCGAAGCCGAAGACCGTGCAGTACGGCGCCAATGTCGCGATCTTCAAGAGCACGCCGGAGAAGCAGCTCGCATCGTGGCTGTTCGTCAAGTGGTTCACCGACGCGGCGCAGACGGCCGACTGGGCCGTGAAGTCGAGCTACATGCCCGTACGCAACAGCGCCAAGGACACCCAGGTCCTCAAGGACTCGTGGGCCAAGGACGACCCTCAGGGCAAGCAGGCTTTCGAGCTCATCGGCGCCAGCCTCCCGGAGCCGAACGCTCGCGGGCAGCAGGACGTCCGGACTGTGATCGAGGACCTGCTCACCGCCGTCGCGGCGGGCAAGGTCACCGACATCGAGAAGGCCGTCAAGGACGCTGGCGTCAAGGCCAACCAGATCCTGAAGGACAACCAATAGCCACAGCTTTCGCGACAGGCAGCGATCAAGAGGGCGGGGCGCAGGCCCCGCCCTCTTGTTCGCGCAGCCCACTGACGTGAGGAGGGAGCCGCCGTTCCTATGGCGGCTGCGAGAGGCCTGCGCCCAGGTCGGTGCCGAGCTCGAAGTCATCCCGAACGCCGACCACTCGGGCCGCATCACCTTTCGGTCGGGTCGCGTGCGCTTCTTCCAGCGCCTGCGCTGGGACCTCAACACCCTCGGTGCGGCGGCTATCGCTCTCGACAAGGAGGCCACGACGGGTCTGCTGCGGCGCTTCGGCTACACCGTGCCGACCGGACGCAGCTTCTCCTACGACGGGCGGCTGCGTATCGCACGCGACATCGGGGGGGCGCACGCCTACGCGCAGCGGCTCGGCTTGCCGGTGCTGGTGAAGCCGAACGACAGCTCCGCCGACCAGCACGTCTTCGTCGTCTACACCCGCGCGCAGTTCTATGCGGCCGCGCGCGAGATCTTCGCCGCTTCCAAGAAGCTGCTGGTGCAGCGGATCGCGCGCGGCAGCGACTGCTCGATCGTCGTCCTCGACGGCGAGGTCCTCATGGCGACCGAGAAGACCCGCCCGTATGCCGTCGGTGATGGCCGGTCCGCGATCCGGACGCTCATGTCGACGGACCGGCGACACCGGCGCGACGCGGGACACCCGACCGAGCTCCGCGCGGACGATGTGCGTGTCGTCAGGCATCTGGCACACGGTCGCCGCACGCTCGGGACGGTGCCCGCCCGTGGTCAACGAGTCGAGCTGCTGCCGTGCGGCAATCTCGGCGTGGGTGGTGACGTTCGGGTGGTGACCGACGTGCTGCATCCCACCCTGCGAGCGCTCGCGATCCGGGTGGTCGGCGACATGGGGTTGCGCCTCGCGAGCGTGGACCTCGTGCTCAGCCGACCATCCGATGCGCTGCCAGGAAGATGCACGGTGCTCGAGGTGAACACCGCTCCGGGACTCGACACGCACGAGCGGGAGCCCGGGTGGTCGCGCCGCCGTGTCGAGCGCGTGCGCAGGATCCTGCTCGCGCTCGATCGCTGACGCTGACCGACGCGACTACGTCCCGAGCTTCGCGAGCTCCGTCTTCAATGAGGCGACCGCGGCCTCGCGCTCGGCCAGCGCGCCACGAGCCTTCTCGACCACGGGCGCGGGAGCGCGCGTCGCGAAGTCCGACCCGAGCAGCGTGCGCGAGTGCTCGAGCAGCTTCAGGGCCGCGTCCAGCTCCTGCTCGATCCTCGATCGATCCGCGGCCGCGTCCTGCGGAACGTCCACTCGGATCTCGACCGACCGCACCACCGTCGGTGTTTCTGGCCCGCTGCCGAAGCTGACCGTCGCACCCGCGAGCGAGGCGATGATGCCGGCGAACGGTTCGAGCGGGCCGGCGGCCCCCGCGAGCGAGACGCGCACTTTCGCACCCGGCTCGACGCCTGTCTCATGGCGCCGGTCGCGGATCCGGCGGATCACCTCGATGGCCAGGCCGAAGTGATCCTCGAGCCCGTGATCGCGCTGACCCGGCACCGGCCACCGCGACACGACAAGCGAGGGCGCGGGATCGTCCTTCGCGCCGCGCTCCCAGAGCTGCAGCGCGAGGGTGTCGGTGACGAACGGCATGATCGGGTGCGCGAGCCGCAGGACCCGATCGAACACGTAAGCGAGCGTCCGTACCGCGGCGTCCTCCGATCCGGCCGTACGGCGCTGCGGCTTCGCGAGCTCGACGTACACGTCGGCGACCTCGGACCACACGAACTGCTGGAGGGCGGTCGCGTATTCGCCGAACTGGTACTGCTCGATGAGCCGGGTGAGCTCCAGGACGGCAGCCTCCGTGCGGGAGAGGATCCAACGGTCCGCCTCCGTGAGGTCTGCCCCGCCCGCCGGCGACACGTCGATCGCACCGGCGAGGGCCTCGGGGCGGGCTTCGAGCTGCGCGAGGGC
>JANXXG010000001.1 GCA_025350745.1 Chloroflexota bacterium
CTGGTGGCCTGACCGAGGAGGACCGACTCGATCATCTTCTGGGTGCGCGCACGTGCCTGCGGCATGACGCCGAGCACGCACCCGTTGGTCGAACGGTTCTGCGGTGAGTTACGGATCTGATTGACCGGCGTCAGGAACTGCGGGTACTTGGTCGACCACTCTTTGCTCGGCCCCTCGTTATAGGCCGCCTTGACGATCGGGTAGTACCCGGTGTCGGACTGCCACTGCGCCTGGACCGCCGGGGTCATCGCGAACTTGATGAACTCCCACGCGGCCTGCTGCTCTTCGGCCGGCCTGCTCTTCAGGATGTAGAGCGAAGCGCCGCCGATGATGTTGCCGCCGGTCGCCGGCTTGCTGTCCGGCCGCGGGTAGATGCCGGTGCCGACCGTGAACTTCGCGTTGTTGATGGAGCCGCGCAGCGACGCGGAGCTCTCGATATACATCGCGCTCTTGCCGGCGTTGAACGAGTTCGTCGCACCGGCGTTGTCGATGCCCGGGTTGTAGAAGTAGCCGCCGTCGAAGCCGGCCTTCCACCAATCGAGGATGGCCTTGCCCTCGGCGCCGTTGTAGACGACCTTGGTCGCGCGGTTGTCACGGCCGTTGCCCTGGTCGCAGTACAGCGCCCCGGACGTGGCCATGAGCTGCTCGAACAGCCAGCCGTAGATCGACGGGCCGAAGCCGTACTGGACGGTCTGGCCGCTCGCGTCCTTCTTCGTCAGCTTCTTCGCGTAGTCGGTGACCTCGCTGAACGTCAGCGGCGGCTTCTCGGGATCGAGGCCCGCCGCTTTGAACGCGTCCTTGTTGTAGAGGAGGATCGACGACGATGCGTTCCACGGCATGCTCTGCAGCTTGTCCTGGTACTTGTAGTAGTTGATGACCGCGGGCTCGAAGTCGGTGGTCACGAACTTGTCGCGGTCGATGAACGCCTGCATCGGAACGATCTCGCCCGACGCCCGCATGTAGGCCTGACCGATGTCATAGACCTGCGCGAGCGCGGGGGCCGCGTTGGATGCGAGGGCCGTGTTCAGCTTGGATAGCAGGTCGTCGTAGCTGCCCTGGAACACCGTCTCGACCTTGATCGCGCTCTGGCTCTTGTTGAAGTTGTCCACGATCTTGTTGAGGGCGTCACCGTTGACGCCGGACATCGCGTGCCACCAGATGATCTTCGCGGCCGGCTTGACGTCTTTCGCCGGTGCGAGCGCCGACTGATCAGATGCCGCTCCCCCGCCGGACGAGCCGCCGCAGGCGGCCGCGATGACCGACAGGATGAGCGCGAGTGCTGCGAACCTACGCATGGGATCCCTCCACGCCTTCTGGACGCGTCTTCTCCGAACGCGTCAACCTTTGACCGCGCCCGCCGTTAGCCCACGGATGAGCTGCCGCTGTCCTGCGATCAGGAGAGCGAGCGTCGGTACAGCGACCATGATGACACCCGCCATGATGACACCCCAGCGGGCGGACTCCTCGAAGCGCAGCTGCGCCACGCCGACCTGGGTGGTGCGCATGAGCGTCTGGTTGGTGATAAGCAGCGGCCAGAAGTACTGATTGTAGGTCGACAGAAAGCCATAGATCCCCACGGTGGCGAGGGCCGGCCGCGACAGCGGTATCACCATGCTGCGCAGGAAGCGGAACGAGCTGGCGCCATCGATGCGCGCTGCGTCCCAGAGCTCACGGGGGATCTGCATGAAGCCCTGGCGCAGCAGGAACGTGCCGAAGGCCGTCGCCATGAACGGGACCGCCAGGCCCTGGTACGTGTCGATCCACCCCAGCTGCCGGATGGTCAGGTAGTTCGGGATGATCGTGGCCTCCCACGGGATCATCAGCGTGCTCAGGAACAGGAAGAACAGCAGCGAGCGCCCGCGGAAGACAAGGAACGAGAACGCGTAGGCCGCGAGGCTCGCCGTCACGAGCTGGCCGATGACGACCGCAGTCGAGACGAGCAGGCTGTTCAGGAGATAACGACCGATCGGGATCGTGTTGAGGACCGTCTCGTAGTTCACGAGCGTCGGGTGGGCGGGCAGCACCGGCGGCGGGAACTGCACGATGTCACGGTCGTCGCGCTCGTGGTCGCGTTCCCGCTGTTGCTGGCCCTTTCGTACTCGCTCATGCCCGAGCGTGACATCGTGCAGTTCCCGCCGCCGGTGCTGCCCGCCCACCCGACGCTCGTGAACTACGAGACGGTCCTCAACACGATCCC
>JANXXG010000003.1 GCA_025350745.1 Chloroflexota bacterium
GCTGAACGCCGACGATCCGCACTGGCGGTACCTCGCGGACCGCGCCGCGGGCGCGCGGATCATCTCGTACGGGATCGACGCGCTTGCGGATGTGCAGGCGGCGGTCCTGGCCGCCGACGCGAACGGATCGCGGATCACGATCACCGCGTTCGGTGAGACGGTCGAGCTGCGGCTGCCGCTCGTTGGCCGGTTCAACGTCCACAACGCGCTCGCCGCTACCGGCGCCGGCCTCGCGGCAGGCGCGACCCTGGCCCAGTGCCGCGACGCCCTCGTGCGGGCCAAGCCTGTGCGCGGCCGCATGGACCGGATCGACGCGGGCCAGCCCTTCACCGTGATCGTCGACTACGCGCATACGCCCGAGTCGCTCGAGAAGGTGCTCGCACTGCTGCGGCCGCTCACGGCGGGGAAGCTCATCGCGGTCTTCGGGAGCGCGGGCGAACGCGACCGCACGAAACGGCCAAAGCTGGCGGCCGCGGCCGCGAAGTATGCCGACCACTTCATCATCACGCAGGAGGACCCGCGACTCGAGGACCCCGACGTGATCTTGGCGGAGATCGAGGCCGGCGCCGTCGAGGCGGGGAAGCGGCGCGGCGACGACTATCGGGTCATCGGCGATCGGACGGAAGCGATCGTCGCGGCCATCGATGCTGCCGGGCCGGGCGACACCGTCCTGCTCGCTGGAAAGGGTCACGAGGGCTCGATCATCGTCGGTGAGTCCAAGCTGCCCTGGGACGAGGCTGCCGCCGCGCGGACGGCGCTGGGCGCCCGCGGCTTCGGGGCGTGACGCGCTCCCGGCTCGGGTCTTCGGCATCGGCGACGCGCGCGCAGACGCGCCTCTATCGCGAGCGGGTCAACGACCTGGTCGCGCAGCTGCGTGAGGAGATCGGAGCCCCCGCCGAGCCGGCGGGGTCCGCTGCGCTCGTCGTGCTGATGGGGTACCCGGGCGTCGGCAAGTCGCACTGCGCGCGGCTCCTCGCGGCGCGGCTCGGCGCGGCGCACGTCGCGAGTGATCAGCTGCGCAGCCGGCTGTTCATCGCGCCCACCTACGCGGACGACGAGAACGCCACGATCTTCAAATGTGTGGATGCGCTCGTTGACGACCTGCTTCATGAGGGCCATCGGGTGATCGTCGATGCGACGAACCTGGTCGCCCGCTACCGCGAGGCGAGCGTCGGTGCGGCGCGCCGGGCGGGGGCGCCGATCATCTTCGTACGGGTCGTCGCCGATGAGGCGGCGATCCGGGCCCGGCTCGGGCAGCGGCGAACGGCGCGGGCGTCCGATGACCACTCTGACGCCGATGAGCGCGTGTACGAGCGGATGCGCGACCGTCCGTTCGAGCCGCCGGCCGATGGCCACCTCGAGCTCGTGAATGGCGATGGTCTCCTGGCGGACGTCGAGCGGATCGCGGTGGAGGTGGAGCAGCGGTGCGCATCCGGGACCTGATCTTCGGCCTTCTCGCCGTCATCCTGCTCGTCGGCTACATCGCGGTGGGGCAACGGGTCGCACCGCTCCTGCTGCCGTCGGCGGCGAGCACCCCCCAGCCCGCGCGCTCGACGGGCAAAGTGCCCGCACCGACGATCACCGGGTCGATCGCTTTCGTCCTGCGCGGGGACGTGTTCGTGGTCACGAACGGCCACTATGCCTCTCGGACCGACGAGGGCCGGTCGCAAACGCCCGCGCTCAGCCCCGACGGGCAGACGCTGTTCTTCTCGCGCGTCGAGTCGATCGACGGGAAGAGCTCGGTCGACGGCCAAATCGTCCCGGCGCGCCTTGGGTTCAGCAACGTCATCCGCAAGCCCTCCGGCGGTGGCCCCGAGGAGGTCCTGCTCACCGGTCTGACGAGGGCGGCGAGCGGCTTCCACTCGGTCCACTGGTACCTGTCGCCGGCGCCGTCCCCGGACGGGAAGCGGCTCGCGGTCATCGAAGCCGATACCGACGGCTCGTCGGACCTGCTCCTCTATGACCTGACGACGAAGAAGGTGGCGATCCTCTCGAACGGCGCGGATTGGACCGATCCGGCGTGGTCGCCGGACGGCAAGACGATCGTCGTCACCGCCTACGACAGCGGTGCTCCCGAGCTGCTGCTGAAGCCGGCCGACGGCGGACTCCGGGCCAGCCCCATTGCGGGACTTCCGGAGGGCGAGCCGTACCGACCGACCTTCTCCGCGGACGGGAAGTGGATCATCTACACGCTGCGGCACGACGGGAAGAATGACCTCCACGCGTTCGAGCTCGCGACGAAGCGTGACATCCCGCTCACCCGGGACGGTCAAAGCTGGAACCCGTCCATATCACCCGACGGATCGCAGCTTTCGTACCTGCGATCGCAGGCGTTGACGATCGATCTCTGGGTGATGGATCTCGGGAGCGCGCTGACCGCGGGTGTGCTGCCGAGGCCCGGAACGAAGATCACGAATGGCGAAGGCATCGATGGCGCGAATCGCCCGAGTTGGAGCCGGTAGGGGCCCCCGAAGCGAAGCGGAGAGGGTCGATCAGACGAGCTTCTTGCGGACCTGCGCGGAGACGAAGTCCATCACCGCGACGGTGACGATGATGAGAAAGATGATCGTCCCGGACGCGTGGTAGTTCAGCAGCTGGATGTTCTGGAACAGGATCTGACCGATCCCGCCGCCTCCGACGAGCCCGATGACCGGCGCCAGCCGGACGCTCGTGTCGAGCCGATAGATCGTGAAGGAGATGAACGGGTTCACGATCTGCGGCACGATCGCCGCCCAGATGACCTGGAGCTTGTTCGCGCCTGTGGCGGTGATCGCCTCCGCAGGCCCCGGGTCGATGCCCTCGATCGCCTCTGAGTACAGCTTCCCGATCACGCCGATGGTGTGGATCGCGATGGCGAGGATGCCGGAGGCGCTCCCGAGACCGAACAGGGTGAGGGCCAGGATGACGAGGATCAGCACGTCGATGGAGCGCAGGATGGTGAAGAGCAGCCTGATGGCGACGTAGATCGCGTTCGTCAGCGGATTGCCGGCCATGATGTTCCGCGCGCCGAGGAACGAGAGGGGCAGCGCGATGACGACCGCTATCGCGGTGGCCACGATCCCGAGGAAGATCGTGACGATCATCAGCCCAAGGGCGCCGTCCCAGAAGGTCTCGAATTCGTTCTGCGGCCAGAGAACGCCCCAATCGGGCTGGAAGAGCTGTCTCAAGACGCCGGCGAAATACTCCGGATTCGCGCGGCTCGTATCGATGTCGGCCAGACGTACGCCGATGTACAGGATCGCGATCGTTCCGAGGATCACGAGCCACCGGCGCCAGTGCACCAGCGGGTTGCGGCTCAGCTCGGCGGGTACCGGAAGACCGCGGGAGGTGAAGTACTCGGCCATCAGGCGGTCTCCGCGCGTCCGAGGCCGATCTCGACCTCGACCGCGTCCTCGCCGTAGATCTCCTTGAACCGGCGCTCATCGATGTCTGCAGGCAGGCCGTCGAAGGCCACGCGGCCCCCGTTCAAGGCGATCACGCGCGTGCCATAGCGACGGGCGAGCGAGAGGAAGTGCAGCGAGCAGATGACGGTGATCCCGTCCTTCTTGTTGATCTCCTCGAGGTATTTCATGACCGAATGGCTGGTCGCCGGATCGAGGCTGGCGACGGGTTCGTCCGCGAGCATGAGCTCCGGCTTCTGCATCAGCGCCCGGGCGATCCCGACGCGCTGCTGCTGGCCACCCGAGAGCGCATCCGCGCGGACGAAGGCCTTCTCGATGATCCCGACCCGGCCGAGATTCTCGAATGCGAGCGCGACGTCGTCGCGAGACGGCTGCCCGACGAAGGTCCGCCAGGTCGACCGGTAGCCCAACCGACCCGCAAGGACGTTCGTGAAGACCGAGCTGCGCTTCACGAGATTGAACTGTTGGAAGATCATCCCGATGCGGCGGCGGATCCGCCGGAGCTCGGCTCCCTTGGCGGCGGTGATGTCGGTGCCGTCGAAGATCACGGTGCCCGATGTCGGGTCGACCAGGCGGTTGATGCAGCGCAGCAGGGTGGACTTGCCTGAGCCCGAGAGGCCGATGAGGACGATGAACTCGCCGCGGTGGAAGTCGAGCGTGATGCCATCGAGTGCGCGGGTGCCGGTCGCATAGATCTTCACGAGGTCCTTCACCGAGACGAGCGCCGCCACCGCGGCTGACTCTAAATGAACACGCCCGCCGGAACGATCCGGCGGGCGTGTCGCTTCAGCGCGGGTAGTGCCTACGGAGCCTTGGTCGGGCTCGGCGTCGGGGGCGGCGGGGCCGGGGTCTTCGCGGCCTCGCCGGCCACGTCGATGCCCGCGAGCTTCGCTGCGTCCCGGATCGGGTTGTAGAAGTCTGACTTCACTTCCTGGAGCCCGTCCCAGTTGAAGAGGCTCTTGCAGGTCGCCTTGCCGGCATCGGCGCAGTAGGCGATGAGCGCCTTCGTGATCGTCGCCTGGACGTCGGCCGGGAAGTTCTTGGAAACGGCGATGCCGTCGTTGGGGATCGGACCCGCCGCGTCGATGACCTTGGTCTTCGTCAGGATGTCCGCGGGCATGCCCACGTTCGTCCGAACGTCGTTGAAGGTGGCGGCTCCGTCGACCTGGCCGCTATAGACGGCGAGCGCCGCCTTGTCGTGGCCGCCGGCGAAGATCGTCGACGCGAAGAACGTCTTCGGGTCCTGGCCGGTCTTGTTCTTCACGAGGAGCGACGGGAAGAGATATCCGGAGGCCGAGATCGGGTCAACGAACGCGAACTTCTTGCCCTTGAGCCCGGCAAGGTCAGTGATGCCGCTCGCGGTCGCGACGAGGATCTGGGCGTTGTACGTGGTCGCGAGCACGCCCTTCTCATCCTTGCGGAGAGAGGCCAGGATCGGCGACCCACACCCCTTGTCGAGCAGGAGCGTCATCTGGAGCGGCGCGATCGCCGCGATGTCGGTCTGGCCCGCGCAGACCGATTCGATCTGCGCCGCGTAGCTCGTCGGGATCGTCACCTTGAACTTCAGACCGGTCGCGGTCGCGAGCGCCGAGGCCATCGCGTTGCCGCTCGCGGTGACCCGCGCGACGTCCTGCGACGGAGTGAACGCAAAGATGATCGGACGATCGAACGATCCGACTCGAAGGGTCTTCGATGCACCCGGGGTGCTGGTCGCGCCTGCGCCTGAGGAGCTCGTTCCGCCGCTACATGCGGTCACGAGAAGGATCGCGGCCAGAGCCCACCCGAGCCGACCGCGCGAACTGCCGAGCATGCCTTCCTCCTTATTCATGGAAGCAGCCGTATCATACGGTTCATCCATGACCTTCTTGACGAAGCTTGCTGCTGCGTCGAACGCCCGGGATAGCGTCATTTGTATCGGACTCGACCCGGAGCCGGATCGCATCCCCGAGCACCTCGGCCGTGGCGCGCAGGCAGCCATTCGGTTCCTCCGCCGGATCGTGAACGCGACGAGTGATCAGGCCTGCTGCTACAAGCCGAACATGGCCTTCTTCGAGCGCTACGGCTCTGCGGGCCTCGACGTCCTCCACCTGACGCTCCAGGCGATCCCGGATGACATCCCGGTCATCCTCGACGGGAAGCGCGCGGATGTGCCGAACACGGCCGCGGCGTACGCCGAGTCGCTCTTCGATCGGCTGCACGCGGATGCCGCCACGGTCGCGCCGTACATCGGGATGGACTCGATCGCCCCCTTCGTGCTGAAGGGCTACGCGCTCGTCCTTGCCCGAACGAGCAACCCGGGCGCGAGCGATCTGCAGGACCTCCTCGTTGACGGGCGCCCGCTCTACGAGCATGTCGTCGAGCGATGCGTCGCAACCTTCCCGGCCGAGCAGTGCGGATTCGTGGTCGGCTCGACCTACCCGGCCGAGGCGAAGCGGCTGCGCACGCTCGCGCCCGACCGGCTCTTCCTGATGCCCGGCGTCGGTGCGCAGGGTGGGGCGGTCTCGGCGATCACCGCCGCCCTCGACGCGCGCGGCGGCGGCGTGCTGCCCTCGGCGTCACGGTCGATCCTGTACGCGGGCTCCGGCGACGGATTCGAAAAGGCGGCCGCGGCAGCGGCTCTCGCGCTCCGGCAGCAGGCGAACGATGCCCGCGGCGCCGCGGCGGCCCGCTGATGTTCGGCATCGGGAGCGGCGAGCTCATCCTCCTGCTCATCGTCGCGCTCATCGTCCTTGGGCCCGAGCGCATGCCAAAGCTCGCTCGTGACCTCGGGCGGGCGGTCGCCGAGTTCCGCAAGACGAGCGATGAGCTTCGCGGTGAGTTCCTCAACGCCGACAAGTACCTCGAGGCGCCCGCGACCCCCGCCGCTCCCGTGGCAGCGGTCGCCGCGACCGCCGCGACCGCTGCGATAGATGGGCGGGAGGTCCCGACCGAAGCGACGGGCGAGCCTCTGGCCCCGACCGAGCCCGACGAGACCGCCTTCGACCGCGAGGCCCGCGAGGCCCGCGAGCGCCTGCGGGATCCGGCGCGCGAGGAGCAGGCGAGGGCCGAGGGTTGGACGACCCCGACCGACGAAGCCGGCACATCGGAACGGTGGGGCTGACCCGCCTATACTTTCGTCATAGGAGCGCGCCCGCAGGGGAGGCGCTTTTTCTTCGCCTATCCGGAGGAGCCCGCTTTTCATGAATCGCGCATGGGCCTGGGTTGTCGTCGTCATCGCCATCCTGGCGGTGTGGATCGATATCCCGAAGCACCAGTTCTCGTTCCCGTTCGAATGTCCGGGCATCTGCTACCGGATCGGCGGGCAATCCACATTCACGGAGATCAAGACCCACCTGGGACTCGACCTCCAGGGCGGCACGCAGCTCGTCCTCCAGCTCCACCCGGAGAAGATCCCGGGCGGAACGACGATCTCCATCGACAAGCTGAACGACCAGACCCGCATCGTCATCGACCGCCGCATCAACTCCCTCGGGGTGAGCGAACCGGTGATCGAGGCGCTCG
>JANXXG010000056.1 GCA_025350745.1 Chloroflexota bacterium
GATGAGCACCTGGGCCTTGGCGGTCTGGGTCTGATCACCGAGCGTGCAGGTCAGCGTGAGGACCGACTCGCCGTGACCTGCGACCGGGGCGTAGCTCCAGCTCGCGACGCCTTTCGCATCGGCGACCATCTGACCGCCGTCGATGGCGCCGACCGATGGAGCGCGAACGCTCAGTCCGCACGAAGATGCGGGAGCGGTGAGCACCGCGATGGAGCCATTGCTGGATGAGGTCACTGTGACGAAGTAGGTCTGGAAGACGAGACCGGCCGGTGGCTTCGTGCCGAGGGTCGGCACGGCGAGCGGAGTCTCGGTCGCGGAGGCGGCGGTGGGCGCAGTGATTGCCGGTCCCGACGTCGCGGCGGGCGCGCCACAGGCCGCGAGGAGCGCGAGTGCCACGAGAGTGGCCGCGCGGCCGCCGGGGAGCTTGCGCCCCCCGGCGGTGAACGACGGGACCGTCATTCGTCCGCGCGGCTGCATCGCTACGGGGTCACCGGCTCGGCCCGGTGGCCGGGGTAGGTGTGATCGAAGCCCTGGCCCGGGGTCCCGACGTAGGGGAAGGTCCCGAGGAAGGGAACGTCGTTCGCGTTGACGCCGTCACCGAGCTGGTTGTTCGGCGCCTTGTTCTGCGCGGGAGTGAACGGAGTGCCACCGGCCACTGCCTGAAGGGCGATGTCGATGGTGTCGTCACCGAGGCGACGGCCGTTCGGGAAGCCCTGGTTGTCTCCGCCGAGGACGCCCATCCGGTTCGGCGCTGCGGTGACCGGAGTGGCCAGGTTGAGCCGGAGCTCTTCCGACGCCTTGACGTACTGCGGCTTGTTGAGGCCGGGGATGCCCGTGAGGAAGATCGCGACGAGGTCATTGCGCGGCGTCGGCGGGATGTCGATCCCGTAGATCGCCTTGAGGAGCCGAGCAGCCTCGGGGTCGGTGACCCCGGCGAGGAACTGACCATCGCCGCTCGGCTGCGAGGAGTTCCACAGGTCCTTCGCCCCAACGGGGACGACGACCTCGTTGACCAGGGGAGCGCCGAGGCGCGACACCTGGACCCAGTTGCCGCTACCGGTGACGGTCCCGTTGCCGTTGAGGACCCGGGTCGCCTGGCGGTAGGACGTGGTCCACGTACCGATGACCGCGAAGTCGGCCGCCGGGTCGGTCGGAGCCACACCATTGTTGGTGAGCTTCGTGATCGGGATCTGGAGCGCGATCGAGAGGACGTTGTAGCCCGAGAGGTCATCCTTGCCGCCGCCCTTGTTACCGGGCGCGCCTGGACGGATCGTCAGGAGATCGAACGTCGCTCCGAGGTCCGCGTAGAAGGGGTCATCACGCTGTCCGGCGAACGCCTTGATGCCGTCGGTGCAGGTGACGACCGACGACGCCGCGAGCGCCGCGTAGTTCGGGGTGGATTTCGGGCCGATGTTATTCGGGGGAACGATCCCCGAGCAGATCTGGCTCGAGTTGCCATTGCTGTAGGTGCGGCTGACGGTGAACGTCTGGTAGATGTTCAGGTTCGGGTCGGTCAGCGAGTTCACCGGGCCGGTGTTGTACAGGAAGGTGTTGCCGCTCCGAACGACCGTCGTGAACCGGAAATCGAACATCTGGTCGGGGATGGTGTCCCCGTTGTCGTCAACGTTGATCCGGTACAGCACGTCGTCGCCGAACCGGTAGAAGTTCGGCCCACCGGCCGGCTCCTGGAACGGGTAGTAGTTCGCGATGAGGGTCGCCGTGGTCGGTGCGTCCGGGCTACGGAACGCGTAGAAGTCCGTGGCGTCGGCCGCGGGGTCCTGGCTGATCATCGGCGCCTCGCGGTGGCTGGAGGCCCCGATGAGCGGTGGCACGAGGGCCACGGCAAGGAGTGCTGCGGTCGCCACGACGGCTACCGCGCGAAAACGTCTGGTCGCTCGCATAGTTGATCCTTTCCGCTGGTTGGCTGGGTCGGAGTGCGGGCTGCGCTGACGCGTCAACCGCTCTCTACGAGTCCAGCCGGGGAACGGATTTCTCCCGGCAGCCATACGGGCGGGAGCCTCGATCTGGGGCGCTCTTTAGACGGGATCCGGCCCGCCGAGGGGTGCAGGCGCGCTAGGTCGCTTCGACCCCCTGGGCCATCGCGTCGGCGGCACCCGCCGTCAGCTGACGGCGGACCAGATCCTGCAGCTCACCGATCCCGAACGGCTTGCGCAGGTGTCCGTCGGCTTGCAGCTGCTGCGCGACATGCGGCAGATCGGGCGCGGCGCTCATCGCGACGATCTTTGCGGGCACCGCCGCGATCCGGCGATATTGCTGCACGAATGACCATCCATCCATGATCGGCAGCCGCGGATCGAGGAGGATGAGCGCCGGTTCATGCGTCTTCACGAGATCGAGAGCGGCCGCACCGTGCGGCACGGATGCGACGGCGTACGTACCGCGCAACGCGCTCCCAATGACGTCGCACAGCTGCTCATCGTGGTCGATGACCAAGATGCGCGCCCGAGGAGTGCCGTCTTCGTCGCCCGGTCCAGACGGCGGTTTCACCGTCGCGACGTCGTGGCTGCAGCGGCACGCGTTCCCGTCGAGGCGTCTGCGGTGCTCTTTTCCTTGTCTCCGATGCGATATTGCGCCAAGCGCATCGCCGCAGAGACCGGAAGACCCCGGGTCATCTCCCACGTGTGACCCTCCGCGGAAGCACCCGCGCTGCAGAACGCCCAGGCGCCTGCGTGGATCGTGATCACTGAGTCGCCACGGGCGCGGGTGTGTAGCGGCGCCGAGCAGACGAACTGGATGAGCTTGAGCGGCTCGCGGTTCATCGGCCAAAAACTAGTCACCAAGCGCTCGGGGGTCATGACGGTTTGGTCACGCGCAGCTTGGGTCAGTCATCGTCGTCGCCCTCGCCCTCGAACGCCTCGCGGCCATTTTTGATCGCGAAGGCGGCGATGACCAGTCCGGCCGCAGGGTCGGCCCACCACCAACCCAACGTGGCGTTGAGCAGCAGGCCCGCGAGCGTCGCTGCGGCGAGCCACGCGCAGAAGAGCGTCTCCGCGGCATCAGCAAGGATCGTCCGGCTACCGAGTGCCTTGCCCGTGCGCCGCTTCGCCCACGCGAGGGTCGGCATGACGATCAGCGCCGCGGCGGAGATCACGACGCCGGGGACCGAAGCCTCGGATCGCGACTGCGTGAAGAGGTCGCGCAGCGACTCGAAGCCGACGTACGCGGCGAGGGCGAAGAACGTGAGGCCGATCAGCCGCAGGGCGCGACGCTCACGCGCCTCGGAGGCGCCGCGTAGCTGCCTGATGACGACCGATGCCGAGAAGACCTCGATGGCCGAGTCCAGCCCGAACCCGACGAGGGCGATCGAGCCGGCGGCGATGCCCGCGGCCAGGGCGACCGCGGCTTCGAGGGTGTTCCACCCCACGGTCGCGTACTCCAGTCGGAGCGCGCGTCGTTCAAGGCTGGCGGACTGGGCGGAGTGGGTCATGTCTCCTAATATATGCATGTGCGCGCAGGTATGGAACTGACCGCGGATCGCTGCGAGGTGGAGTGCCTGCACCCGGAGCTGGTCGGGCCGGTGCTCGGGAAAGTCATCGCGCGGAGCGAGGCCGAGGATCTCGCGGGGATGTTCGAAGTGCTCGCCGACCCCACCCGCGCGCGGCTGCTCCATCTGCTGTCGCTGACGGAGGAGCTGTGCGTCTGCGATCTGGCGCTCGTCGTCGGGATCAGCCAGTCCGCGATCAGCCACCAGCTACGGATGCTCCGCGACCGACGGGTCCTCGCCCGGCGCAAGGTCGGGCGGATGGTCTACTACCGGCTCGCCGACGACCACATCCGCCACGTCCTCGCCGACGGCCTGCGCCACGTGCGCGAGGAACTGCCCGCGAACGAGCGCGAGGCCGGCTAGTGGCCCACGTCCACAGCGCCGCGGGTACCCACCGCGGCCGGCTGAGCATCGTCCTTGGCATCTCGACGACGATCCTCGTGACCGAGGTCATCGTCGGACTCGCCTCGAACAGCCTCGCCCTCCTCGCGGACGCCGGCCATGTCTTTGCCGATGTCGTCGGCACGAGTCTGGCGCTCGTTGCCATCTGGCTCGCCGCGCGTCCTGCGACACGCGAGCGGAGCTTTGGCTTCTATCGCTTCGAGATCCTCGCTGCGGTGGTCAACGCGCTCCTCCTCTTCGCCATCGCCGGGTACGTGCTGTTCGAGGCCTGGCGGCGGATCAGCGCTTCGCCCGAGGTCGCCACCGGTCCGATGCTCATCGTCGCCACGGGCGCGCTCATCGCGAATGGCATCGGTGCGTACCTGCTGCGCGCCGGCCAGAAGGACAGCCTCAACCTCCGCGGTGCGTATCTGGAGGTGCTCAACGACGCGTTCGGCTCAGCCGCCGTCCTCGTGGCCGGTCTGGTCATCCGGTTCACCGGGTTCGTGCAGGCGGACGCGATCGCGTCGGCACTCATCGGCCTGCTCATCCTGCCTCGCACGTACGGTCTGCTCCGCGAGGCGATCGACGTGCTGCTCGAAGCGACCCCGAAGGACGTGGACATGACCGAGGTCCGCAAGCACATCCTCCAGGCCGAAGGCGTACGTGACGTCCACGACCTTCACGCGTGGACGATCACGAGCGGCCTCAACGTCCTCTCCGCCCACGTCATCGTCGATGAGGG